>CBINJL010000073.1:0-9475 GCA_966250925.1 uncultured Opitutus sp.
CCGGTTGCCACGACGAGATTGCGCACGGCAAAAACGGGCGCGAGCGCCTCGTTGCGGGAAAGGTTGGCCACGACCGACCAAGGCGTATCGGTGCCGTGGATACGAATCGGGGTGCCGAGGCGGATGGATTCGCCGCCCAGTGTGCTCGATTCGTTGCGGGCCTCGAAAGCGCGGCCGGCGGCGATGTCGGGCAGGAAGGGCCGCGCCCAGGTGTCCTGATCGGCATAGGGAGTGGCAAGGCGTTTGGCGTCGGGATGGGCGGCGTAGAGACCGCTGTGTGAAACCAGCGTGAGGTAGTCGGATTCGCCGAGCGAGGCGGAGGCGGTCAGGACGGAGAGTGACGTCAGATCGAGGTCGACCCCGACCATGCCTTTCACGACGCCGTCGATCTTGAGCGGCACCACGACCGAGGTCATGAGCACTTCCGTGCCCGTGGCGGTGTCGAGATACGGTTCGAGAAGGGTGGGCGCGCCGTTGCGCAGCGGAATCCGGTAGTAGTCTTCCTCCCAGTAGGCTGGGCAGGGCTCGACGCGGGTGTGGCCGTTGACGCGGTTCCAGTAAGGCGCGAAGCGGCCGGATCGGTCGTGACCATCCTTGCCGGCAAATTCCGCGTCACGTCCGTCCCAGGCGTCGGGTTCCCAAGCGGTCCAGATGCCGAGCGCCTGCGGATTTTGTTCCAGAGTCAGGCGCATCACCTCGTTGGCGTGCTGACGGGAGTCTCCACCGACGGTGCGCAGGGTGCGGAGCGACTCGGCCAAGGTCTGGGCGGTGACCATCGCTTCGTTCAATTCGGTTTAGAGGCGCGAGGCCGCGACTTCCGCCTGCAGGCGACCCACGCTCACGGCCTCCTTTTCGACCACGGCGGAGGTGCGCCACGTCACCAATGACGTGAGCAGGATGAGGCCGACGGCAATGGTGCCGCCGGTCCAGGCGATCATACGAAAACGGAGACTGCGGGAACGGGTTCCACGGGACATACGGTTCATGGTTGTGTCCGCTTTTAGTTCGTCATGCGCTGGCGCAACTTAAGTGCGACGGACTGCGATTTGCCGGATTCGTAACTTAAGTAATTAAATTTCAACTTATTACCAAATTGTGACAAATGCCCCATCCGTCCCGGTTTATCGTTGGAAGGTGCTTTGCGCCTACGACGGCACGACGTTTGCCGGCTGGCAGAGCCAGCCCGGCGGCACGGGCATTCAGGATGTGATCGAGGCGCGGCTGGCGGCGATTTTCAAAACGCCGGTGCGCATCCATGGCAGCGGCCGCACTGATGCGGGCGTGCATGCGCGCGGTCAGGTTTTTCATTTTGATGCCGCCTGGCGGCACGGAGCGGATAAATTGCGGGCGGCGCTCAAGGTCGGGCTACCGGCCGCGATCCAAATCAAGTCGATCCGGCTGACATCGTTGGATTTTCACGCCCGATTCAGCGCGGTGGGGAAGCGGTATCGTTACGAAATCCGGCAAGGTGATGCCGATCCCTTCACCCGGCCTTACGCGTGGTGTCTGGAGCGTCCGCGGCGGCTCGATCTGGCCGCGATGACGGAGGCGGCGGCGGTGCTGCGGGGGCGGCACGATTTTTCTGCTTACGCGGCAGACAACGGAGCGGAATTGGAAGACCCGGTGCGGGACTTGCGGCGACTCGACCTGGTGGCGCGCGGGCGGCGGGTGCAACTGATCTTCGAGGCCAACGGGTTTCTCTACAAAATGGTGCGCAGTCTCACCGGCGCGCTGGTGGCGGTGGGCGAGGGGCGGCTGACGGTCGCCGAGGTGCGCCGCCTGCTGGAAGCGGGCCGACGCACGGAGAAGGTGGAAACCTGTCCGCCGCAGGGACTTTTCTTGGAAAAAGTATTTTACTGAGCGATACCGGATCATGCATCCGGCGCTGAATCAGACCGCGCGTGCCCTGCGGGATCTGTTGTTTCCGCCGGTGTGTCTTAACTGCGGCGGATTGTGCGAAAGTGGGAGTGAGGGCGTGGGCGAAGGCGCGCTGCAGCACATCTGCGCGCGGTGTGCGCCGTTGGTCGTTGCGGTGCGGGCGCCGCATTGTGAGACCTGCGGACACCCGTTTTTCGGCGTGGTCGAGGGCGAACGGATGTGTCCGCATTGCGAAGGCCTGCGTCCCCGTTTCGGTCGGGCGAAGACCGTGACGCTGTTCAAAGGCCCGGCGCGGGAACTCGTGTTAACCTTAAAATACCGCCGCGGCACCTTCGTCCTCGACGACCTCGCGACACTGATCCGCGCCAACCGCGAAGTGACCGCCTTTCTCGCCGGCGCGGTGCTCGTGCCGGTGCCGCTGCATCCACGCAAACAGCGCGAGCGCGGCTACAACCAGTCGCAACATCTGGCGGAGGTGTTTGCACGGGAAGCCGGACGTGGCGCGCGGGTTGCGGAATTGCTCGAACGGGTGGAGGATGGGGAATCGCAAACGACTTTCGATCGGCAGACTCGTCGCCAACGGATGAAAAATGCCTTTGCAGCCCGGAAGTGCGCCTGCATAACCCCCGAGCAACGTTACATTTTGGTCGATGATGTTTTTACCACCGGTTCCACCCTCAATGCCTGTGCCCGCGCCCTGCGCCGGGCGGGGGCGTTGACGATTGATGTCGTCACGTTTGCCCACGGTTAGGTAGCTTCTTCGTTTCCGTCCCGCGCCACCATGTCGCTTTTCAGCAAGCCGAAATACTCGACTGTCGTCGTCAAAAAGAAAGACATCCCCAAGGGACTCTGGACGAAGTGTCCGATCTCGGGGGAGATTGTGTTCAACAAGGAGCTCGAAGCCAACCAGATGGTGGTGCCGAAGAGCGGCTATCATTTTCCCATCGGGGCCCGGCAACGTCTGGAGCACCTGCTCGATCCGGGCAGCTTCGTGGAGCTCAACGCCGGGGTGCGCTCGGGCGATCCGTTGCAGTTCGTCGACTCCAAGCCCTACCCGGAACGCATTCGCAAGTATGAGGCCGACAGCGGCCTGCCCGAGGCCGTGATCAGTGGCACCGGTCGCCTGCACGGGATTCCGCTTTCGCTGGCGGTGATGGATTTCCGCTTTTGCGGTGGCGCCATGGGCTCGGCGGCAGGGGAAAAAATCACGCGCGCGATCGAGAAGGCGCTGGCGGACAAAACCCCCTGTATCATCTTCAGCGCCTCGGGTGGCGCGCGTATGCAGGAAGGCATTTTTTCGCTCATGCAGATGGCCAAGACCAGCGCGGCACTGGGGCGCCTGAGCGAGGCGCGGTTGCCGTTTATCTCCGTGCTGACGCATCCGACCATGGGCGGCGTGACCGCCAGTTTCGCCGTGTTGGGTGATGTTAATATCGCCGAACCGGGCGCGCTGATCGGGTTCGCCGGAGCCCGTGTGATCAAGGAAACCACCAAGCAGACCCTGCCGCCCGGTTTCCAGACCGCCGAATTCCTGATGCAGAAGGGGCTGATCGATCAGATCGTCAGCCGCTTGGAAATGCGCGACCGGTTGCGCGACATTTTGCAGGCCTTCTACGTGAAGAAGGCGGTGGCCGAAAACGGTGCCGCCGCGGGCAATGGCGGTGCTCCGGTCGCGTCCGCGCAGGCGGCCAACGAAGCCGCTGCCGCCGCCGCCGGCGCCTGACGCCGCGCCGCCCGTTGGCGCTGTTGCCGCTGCCCCGTCGTTTTTCCGCTCAACGCGCGCTCGGCTCCGTCGCACCATGGCTTCCGCTCTCGATTTGACCGATTACGTCGCGGTGCAGGACTACCTCTTCAGCCTGAAGGCGAAGGGGGTAAAATTCGGCATCGATCGCATGCGCGCCCTGGCTGCCGCGCTCGGACATCCCGAACGCGCCGTGCCCATCATTCACCTCGCCGGCACCAACGGCAAAGGGTCCACCGCCGCGATGCTCGACGCGATTCTGCGCGCCGCCGGGCGCAAGGTCGGGCTCTACACCTCGCCGCATCTGGTGCGTCTGGGCGAGCGGGTGCAGGTCGACCGCCGTATTCTGGGCGAGGACGAGATCATGGCCTACACCCGGGAACTGTTGCCGGTGGCGGAGCAGATCGCCGCGCAGGACGCCGACGATCATCCGAGCTTTTTCGAGTTCATGACCGCGATGGCGTTTCTGCAATTCGCGCGCCGCGGCTGCGACGTTGCCGTGATTGAGGTCGGACTGGGCGGCGAACTCGATGCCACCAACATCGTGCAACCGACGGTGACCGCCATTACCTCGATCGGTCTCGATCACTGCGAAATCCTGGGGCACACCCACGCCGAAATCGCGCAGGCCAAAGCCGGCATCATCAAGCCGGGCGTGCCGGTCGTCGTCGGTCGCATGCCGGCCGAGGCGGAGGCCGTGGTGCGCGCGCGGGCGGCGGAACTGGGTTGCGCGGTGCATTCGGTGCGGGAGGTTTTTGGTGAAGCGCTCGCGGGGTATCCGCAACCGGCGATGGAAGGCGAGTGCCAGCGTTGGAACGCCGCCACCGCCACGCTGGTCGCCCGCGCCCTGCCGGCCGCCTGGGGTGTGGACGACACCGCGATCGCCTGCGGCTTGCGCGACGCGCACTGGCCGGCGCGCTGGCAACATTTTCAACTCGGTCGCCGCACCCTGATCATGGATGCGTCGCATAATCCGGAAGGCGCGGAAAGTCTGGCCGACAATCTCGAACGGCTCGTGCACAAGATCGGCCGCAAACCGATCATCGCGGTGGGCGCACTCGGCGTGGCGCGGGCCGGACCGCTGATCAATGTGGTCTGCCGCTTTGCCCGGGCGGTGCATCTGGTCGTGCCGCGCCAGGCCCGCGCTTGTTCGCATGCCGAACTGCGCCGGCTGGTGCCGCCCGATTTCGCCGGTGAGGTGACCGACAGTCGTCTTGAAACGTTGTTCGGTCCCGGCGAGATCCGCTGCTGCGAGGACGGCGACGTGGTGGTCGTGACCGGTTCGATTTACCTGGCCGGCGAAGTGCTGCTGCAGGTGTTTCCGGAAACCGGTCCCGGCGAGGGACGGTTGCAGGATTTTTGAATCCTGCGATTGGAATTTAACGCCAAGGGCGCGGAGATCGCAAAGGACGCAAAGATATTCCTTAATAACTTTTTATTAGGACTTTGCGCGCTCTGCGATCTCCGCGCTCTTGGCGTTAACCATCAATTGTAGAACATAGTTTCAACCGCCGAAAACCGCGGCGCGTTCACTCGCGGTTAATTCGCGCCAGCAGCCAGGGGCGAGCGCCAGATCGGCCAATCGCAGCCGTCCGATGGCGGCGCGGTGGAGCCGCAAGGTGGGGTGGCCGATCGCGGCGGTCATGCGGCGCACCTGACGGTTTTTGCCTTCGGTCAGCGTGAGCGAAAGCCAGGCGTCAGCGACGTTTTTGCGATAGCGCACGGGGGGATCGCGCGGCGGCAGCATCGGCGGAGTCGCCAGCAGATGCACCCGACACGGCGCGGTGGTGTGGTCGCGGATCGTGACGCCGGCGGCAAGGCGGGCGAGGGCGGCGGTGTCGGGCATGCGTTCCACCTGGGCCCAGTATTCGCGGCGATGTCCGCGCTGCGGATCGAGCAGGCGGGTGTTGAGACCGGGTTCATCGCTGAGCAGCAGCAGGCCTTCGGAATCGGCATCGAGCCGGCCGAGCGGATACACCTGCGGCGGCAGTCCGAAATCGGCCAGCGTCGTCCAACGCGATCCCGGCTCGGGCGTGAATTGCGAGAGGACGCCGTAGGGCTTGTGAAGCGCGCACAACACGCGATCACCAAGCGCAGTGGCACGCGGGGTTGCGAGCGTGAAGAAATCGTTCACCTTCGGGCCTCATGCGCGCCGTTCATTTTCCTGCTGCCAACGAAATCGCGGTCGTCGACCTGCCCGATCCCCAGCCGGGGGCCGGCGAAGTGGTCGTCGCGATCAAAGCGGCCGCCCTCAACCACCGCGATCTCTGGATCAAATTGGGCAAATACGCCGGCTTGAAGTGGCCGACACTGCCCGGTTCGGACGGCGCGGGCACGATTGTGGCGGGTGGCGAAAACGCCGGCTTCAAAACTGGCGACGCCGTGATCATCAATCCGGGCTTCAATTGGGGCGACGACGAACGGGCGCAGGCGAAATCATTTTCCATTCTCGGTCTGCCGCGCGACGGCACTCTGGCCGAGCGTATCGTGGTTCCCGCCGCGCAGCTCGCGCCCAAACCGGCGCACCTCACCTGGGAGGAAGCGGCGGCGTTGCCCTTGGCCGGACTGACGGCGTATCGGGCGTTGTTTGTGCGCGCTCATCTGAAGGCGGGTGAAAAGGTTTTGATCAACGGCATCGGCGGCGGCGTGGCGTTGTTTGCGCTGCAGTTTGCCGTCGCGGCGGGCGCGGACGTTTGGGTGACATCGAGCAAAGCGGAGAAAATTGCCCGCGCGGTCGAACTGGGCGCGCGAGGCGGCTTCGATTACACCGCGAACAATTGGACCGAAACGGCCGCGGCGGAAGCAGGGGCGTTTGACGTCATTGTCGACAGCGCAGGTGGACCGGGATTCGGCGCGCTGTGCGATGCGGCGGCGCCCGGGGCGCGCATCGTGATCTTCGGCGCCACGGCGGGTGATCCGGATCACCTCCCGATGCGCAAGGTATTCTGGAAACAATTGTCCGTGCTCGGTTCGACCATGGGCAGTCCCGACGACTGGGCGGCGCTGTTGGCCTTTGTGAACGAGCACGGCATCAAGCCGGTGGTGAGCGCGACGTTCCCGCTGGCCGAGGCTGCGGCTGCATTCGATCTCATGCAGCGCGGCGACCAATGCGGCAAAATCGTGGTCACGCTGTAGTCAGGGCGTTTCGGACCGACGTGACCTACCGGGCGCCATGACCAGGCCGGTGCCGGCGATCATGATGACGCAGCCGGCGAGCATGCCGGTGGTGATGGTTTCACCGAGAAAGAGGCGACCCCAGAGCATGCCGAAAACCGGGATGACAAAGGTGATCGTGGTCACGCGCGTGGGGCCGATGTCGGCCATCAAGCGGTAGAAAATCAAATACGCCACGGCGCTGCCCACCAGCCCCAGCGTGAACAACGCCGCCCACGCACCGGGTCCGGGCAACGCGCTCGGCGGGGCCAGCGGCAACCCGAGCAGGAGCACGGGCGCGACCGAGAGTTGGCAAAAGGTGGCGTTGCCCTCGGGCGTGAGAAAGTTCGCCTTCAGTTTGATGTAGATGCCTGACAGCGCGTAGCAGCACGGCGCGATCAGGGTGATGGCGATGGCGAGCAACGTCGTCGGCGTCAGGGCCACGTTGCCCAAACCATTGGCCAAGGTGACGCCGATAAAACCGAGCGCCACGCCGAGGGCGCGTCGCCAGCCGAAACCTTCGCCCAGCCAGATGGCGGCGAAGATCGCGCCAAAGAGCGGCGTGCAGGCGTTGATGATCGCCAGCAGCGAGGCCGGCAGCCACAGCGCGCCGACCGCGAAGGCGATGAACGGCAGTCCGCTCGCCAGCAGGCCCACGCGCAGATAGACGCCGCGATACTCCCGCCAGCGGGCGTCGAAGCCGATCACGCGCAGATAAATCGCCAGCGCGATGCCGGCGATGCCGAGTCGCCCCGCCGCCGTGAGCACCGGACCAAACGCCGGGGCGCAGATGCGGATGAAGACAAACGATGCGCCCCAGATCGCGCACAGGCTCAGATAACGCACCCAGTCCTGCGTTCTCATCGGGGAGGGACGGCCGTCGTCCCGAGGGCCTGGCGCTCATGATCGAGCAGCCACTGTTTGCGCCACAAGCCGCCGCCGTAGCCGGTGAGTTTCCCGTCGGCCGCGATCACCCGATGACAAGGGATGACGATGGAAATGTAGTTCATGCCGTTGGCGCGGCCGACGGCCCGGGCCGAGCCGGGGCGACCCAGCGCCCGGGCCATGTCGCCATAACTCTGCACCGTGCCGGGCGCGATGGTCCGGAGGTGTTGCCAGGCTGCCAGTTCGAAGGCCGAGCCGGTGGGGGCGAGCGGCAAATCGAACTCCAGCCGTGTGCCGGCGAAATATTCGGCCAATTGCGATGCCGCCGCGCGCAGGTGCGGATGCGCGCCCGGCACGACGGTGACCTTCAGGCGTAACGTGATCAGCTTGCGTTCCAGACCGCGGCGATCGACGAAGTCGAGCACGTGCAGACCGGAGTCGTCGGCCACCGCCAGGATACGGCCCAGCGGTGTGTTGATGCGTTCCGCGTGGAGCAGGCGGCGACTGCGGGCCGCGTCGCGGGGTGGGGCACCGAACAGCCGGCTGACGGCGGCGCGAAATCCGCTGGCCGATTCGAAGCCCTGGGCGAACTGCGCTTCGGTGACCGTCTCGCCATCGCCCACTGCCTGCAAGGCGAGTCCCATGCGGCGGGCGCGGGCGTAGGCCTGAAACGTCATGCCGTAGTAGCGACGGAACTGTCGCCGGGCGGTGGACGGATCGATGCCGCGGGCCGCGAGATCCTTTTCGGTGATGCGGGCGGAGGGATCGGCCTCGACCGCCTCGCGCAGGCGACTCACCAGCTCGGGCGGCGGCGTGGTGCGATCAAGCGGCCGACAGAGTTTACAGGGGCGAAACCCGTCGTGCAGCGCGGCGGAGGCGTTGGGGTAGAAAGCAACATTTTCCGGACGCGGTTTGCGGGCGCCGCAGGTGGGCCGACAGAAGATTCCGGTGGTCCGCACGCCTACGAGGAAAATGCCCTCTGCGGCGGCATCCCGATTGAAAAACGCCTGCAGCATTTCGTCGCGGGACGGAAGGGAGTGGGCGGAAGGCGCAGGCATGACCGAAGTCGCAAGGTGTAAACTCATGCCCACGAGCTTAGCAAATCGGCGCGCCGCCCCGCCGCCGATTTTCAGGCAGAGATGTGCCGGCGGATGCGCGGTCTTCGCGACCTTTGCTGTCTTTGCGTTAAAACCCGCCGTTCGTTGTCCGAGGACGAGTGCCAATGTAGGGTCGTCGCTCGTCGACGACCGCGGGGGAGGAGTGATGCGCCTGGCGGCGTCAGAGAAAGATTAAGATAAAGAAGAAAGAGAAAGAACGCCTCCATTGTGGCGACTCTCTTAAAAGGCTCGCAGACGTCCTTTGCGGCCGCGCCTTAATCCAACTCGAAGACCTCGACGATTCCGATGCCCTCAGCCCCCGGGGTGGTCACCAGAGCGGTGTAGACCCCGGCGGGCAGGTCGATCACCAGTGCCGCTTCGGCATCGTTGAGCGGCGCATAGTAGGCGAGCTCCCCACCGGGGAGCATCCCGGCGTTAGCCGGATCATCCTTCCAAGAAGTGTTGGCGCCCATTTCGGTCTGGTCGTTGATGCGCACGATCTGCAGGTCGGTATCCATCACCACCCCCGTGAGTCCATGCCGAACCAGCGACGGCCCCTGGGTGCGCACCAACACCCGCCGAGGCTTGTCCAGCACGATGCCCGCGATCATGGAGCGCAGGCCAGTGCCCACGACACCACGGGTCGACAGGTTGATTGGGCGTGCCAGAGAATGCCGATCAACCACGAAAGCCTCAAAAATGCCGACGCCCTCTGTGGTGA
>CBINJL010000074.1:0-9465 GCA_966250925.1 uncultured Opitutus sp.
CACCACCACGCCAATGCCCACCAGGTAGCCGTTTTTGCAATTGGCCCAGGCGCGCGAAAGACAGCCTTCGATCGACGTGCCATAACCGTTGGCGCGCAGACGTTGGGTAAACTCATCCAAGGTCCAATCACTTGCCGCCGTGGCAGCCGCCGCGCCGCCCGCGGTGCCGCTCGAATCCATGGCCGGCGGCACCACTACCGCCGCACCGACATCGGGCAACGGATGCGAATCGGCCAGTGTCGACCACGGCGCCCATTCTTCCAGGCCCTGTCGCCACACCAGCGTGTCGCCGGTGATGGTTCCGGCGGCGACGAGCCGGGCAAATTCATGTTCGGAAACCGGCCCTTGGCGCTGGCCGTCGATCGCGTAATACCATTGCATAAGCGGGAATAGGGGGAGCTCGGCCATCTGACGCCTATCGCCAAAAGGTCGCAAGACCCAAACGCCGCCGCGCCCCGAACTTGCGCCGGCCCCAGCCCCGACTTGCGACCCGGCGGTCCTCCGGTTTCCCTGCCTCCATGCGTTTTTCCCTTTGGCCCCGTCTGGGAATCGGATGCCTCGCCGCCGTCTTGTTCGCGGGCTGCGGTCCACGTGAAACCCGCGTGCAGCAGGGCAACCGCGAGGGCGTGCTGCACGCCGCCATCGCCGCCGAACCGCAGACACTCGATCCGCACCTCGCCGTCGCCTTCAGCGACATGCAGGTCATCCTGGCGTTTTTCGAAGGCCTCACCGCAATCGACGAGGCCACCTCGCGCGTGGTGCCGGCTGCGGCGGAGCGTTGGGAGGTTTCCGCCGACGGCCTGACTTGGACGTTTCACCTGCGGCCCGGGCTGCGCTGGTCCGACGGCGAACCGATCACCGCGCAGACATTCCGCGACTCCTTCGTGCGCGCCCTCGCACCGAGTATCGCCTCCGAATACGCCTACGTGCTGTTCCCACTCAAAAACGCCGCCCGCTTCAACGCCGGCGAGATTCCCGACTTCGTCGGCGTGGGCGTGAAGGCCGTCGACGCGCACACGCTCACTTTCGAAACCACCGCGCCCACGCCGGCGTTGCCCGCCATACTTTCGCTGCCGGTGGCGTTTCCGGTGCCGCTGCACGTGCTGCGTGCCCGCGGCGGCACCATCAATCGCGCGGCCGACTGGACGCGTCCCGGCGTGCTGGTCGGCAACGGTCCGTTTCGCCTCACCGCCTGGTCGGCCGATCAACACGTGCGCGGCGAACGCAACCCGCAGTTTCGTGACGCCGCCGCCGTCGCGCTGAACGGCGTCGCCTTTTATCCCTACGCCAACGCCGCCAGCCAGGAAGCCGCCTTTCGTGCCGGGCAACTTCACGTCACTTCGGACCTGCCGCTGAGCAAGGTCGGCGCCTACCGCCGCGATGCGCCGGCCCAGTTGCGCCTCGATCCGTTTCTGCAGACGGCGTTCATCCGCTTCAACACCACCCGCCCACCACTCGACGACGTGCGCGTGCGCCGCGCTCTCGCCCTCGCCATCGATCGCAATGCCCTCGCCGCCCACGTGCTCACCGGCGGACAACGCGCCGCCATCGCACTCACCCCGCCCGGCACCGACGGCTTCACCGCCACGACCGAGCTGCGCTTCGATCCCGAACGCGCGCGCGCCCTACTGGCCGAGGCGGGTTTCTCCGCCGGGGCAAAGTTGCCCGCTCTTGAAGTCCAGACCCGCCCGCGCGAAATCGACCAGCAGGTGCTCGAAGCCATTCAACAGATGTGGCGCCGCGAACTCGGCGTCGTGGTCGAAATCGCGCTCAAGGAACAACGCGTGTGGCTCAACGACGAACACAGCCTCAACTACCAATTGTCCAACGGCGCCTGGATCGGCGACTTCATCGACCCGACGACTTTCTTGAGTCTGTTCACCGCCGACAGCGGCTACAACGCCACCGGCTGGAGCGACCCCGACTACGACGCCGCGCTCGACCGCGCCGCCCGCGCCTCCACCGATGCGGACCGCTTCGCCGCCTATCAGGCCGCCGAAACCCTGCTCGCCGCCGCCAGTCCCATCACCCCGCTCTACCACGGCACCCAACCGTTTCTCATCCGCGAGGAAGTCCACGGCTGGCCGCCCTCGCTGCTCGGCTTCCATCGCTACCAAAACGTGCGGTTGGAAACGCCCCCGCCAGCGCCGACAGATTCATCAAATTAATTCCCGTCGGGGGCACACAACCTGCAACCCGGCTTGAGTCCGCGCCTCTTTCGGGGCAGGCTTACCGTCCCCTTATGCGATTTGTTTCCCTAGCCGCCGCTCTGTTTTCTCTCGGTTCGTTTTTGCCCGTCGCGTCGGCCGAGTCCGTTTCACGCGAAGACGTCGAACTGGTGCGGGTCTGGCCGGGATATCGCGATGCCGCCAGCTTCACCCGCCTCGGCGAATACTTCGGCGCCGCGCCCGATGCCGCCAACCGTGCCGCCCTGCGCACCGAGCCCGCCCGGCGCGAGGGGTATTACTGGTTCATTCGCACCCGCAGCGCCGCCGCCCAGTCCGGCTGCACCCTGCGTCTCGACGTGCGCCGCGCCGACCGCGAGGCGGTTGAGAGCCACACCTTCGCCGTCGACCTGCCCGCCGGCACGCATCCGTTTCACGCCGGCCTGACCGGCTCCGATTGGAGCGATGCCGAGGAACGGCCGGTGGCGTGGCGTCTGCAATTGACCGATCGCGCGGGCAACGTGCTCGCCGCCGAACAAAGTTTTCTCTGGGACGCCTCCTCCTGATTTTCCTCCATGGCCGAACTTTTCGCGCACTACGACACTGGCGGTTTCTACGATGAAATGTTCACCGCTGCCGGTGAACCCCGCCCGCATTACCAACGCCTTTTCGAACGCTACGCCCGCCTCAACGGCATCACCGAACTCCTCCAGCGGCAGAAGACCGCGGACAAGACGTTCGAGAAGCGCGGCGTCACTTTCACCGTCTATTCCGACAAGGCCGGCACGGAGAAGATTTTCCCCTTCGATCTGATCCCGCGCATCATCCCGGCGCACGAGTGGGACGTGCTCGAACGCGGCCTGCGTCAGCGCATGACCGCACTGGATGCGTTCCTGCACGACATTTATCACGACCAGCGCATCCTCCAGGAGGGCAAGGTGCCGCGCGCGCTGGTCGAGAGTTGCACGCATTTTCGCCGCGCCCTCGTCGGCGTCGACCTGCCGCTCAACCGCCACGTCCACATCAACGGCACCGATCTGGTGCGCGATCAACACGGCACCTATTGCGTGCTGGAAGACAATCTCCGCACGCCTTCCGGCGTCAGCTACGTGCTCGAAAACCGCCAGGTGATGAAACGGGTTTTTCCCAATCTCCTGCGCAATACCAACGTCCGCCCGGTCTCCAACTACCCGATCGATCTGCTCGATCTGCTGATCAGTCTCGCGCCTGCCCACGTGCCCGAGCCGACCGTCGTGCTGCTCACCCCCGGCGTCTACAATTCCGCCTATTTCGAACACGCCTTTCTCGCCCGCCAGATGGGCATCGAGATCGTCGAAGGCAACGACCTCGTGGTCGAAAACGACCGCGTTTACATGAAGCGCACCCACGGCCTCGCGCCGGTGCACGTCATCTACCGCCGCATCGACGACGACTTCCTCGACCCGACCGTTTTCCGCAAGGATTCGCTGCTCGGCGTGCCCGGCCTCTTCGAAGCCTATCGCAAGGGCAACGTCGCGCTCACGAATCCCGTCGGCACCGGCATCGCCGACGACAAGGCCATCTATTATTACGTGCCGGAAATGATCCGGTTCTACCTCTCCGAGGAACCGATCCTGCCCAACGTCGAAACCTACCTCACGTCCGAGCCGCAGGAGCTGCAGTTCGTCCTCGATAATCTGCCCAAACTCGTGGTCAAAAGCGTCAACGAGGCCGGCGGCTACGGCATGCTCGTCGGCCCCAAGTCGACCACCAAGGAGATCGAGAGTTTCCGCCAGAAGATCATCGCCCATCCGCGCAACTTCATTGCCCAGCCGACCCTCGGCCTGTCGCGCTCGCCCACCGTCTGCGGCCGCAAGATCGAGGGCCGCCACCTCGATCTGCGCCCCTACATCCTCTACGGTAAAAACGTCACCATCATGCCCGGCGGCCTCACCCGCGTGGCCCTGCGCAAGGGTTCGCTCGTGGTCAACTCGTCCCAGGGCGGCGGCTCCAAGGACACGTGGGTGCTCGCCGATCACACCGGCCGGTTCCCGCCGCCCGCCGCCGAGCCGTCCACCGAAGGCATCATCCTTTAACCACCTTCCGCCCATGTCCGCCGCCGCCTCGCAGTCGCAATCGCAGTCCCAGTCGCAGTCCGTCGGCCCCGTCGCCGACGCCCCGCCGTCGGCCATGCTCAGTCGCGTCGCCGGCCTGATCTACTGGACCGCCCGCTATCTGGAGCGCGCCGAAAACACCGCCCGCCTGGTCGACGTCAACGCCCAGCTCGTGCTCGATCTCGACGCCCAGCGCGACGCCGACGATCCGCGCGCGTGGGAGCCGTTGGTCTATGTCTCCGGCGACGAGGAACGGTTCTTCGAACTCTACGGCAAACCCGTCACCGAACGCGCCGTGGTGGAGTATCTTCTCTTCGACCGCCGCAACGCGTCGTCCTACGTGTCCTGCATCGCCGCCGCCCGCGAAAACGCCCGCTGCATCCAGGACCAGATCGCCTCGGAGATGTGGGAAACGCTCAACACGTTCTACCTCGAACTCAAGCAGCACGACTACACGACCTACCTGCACCTCGGCGCTTCGGACTACCTTTCCCAACTCAAGCTGCGCATCCAGCAGCTCTACGGCGTCGCCGAATCCATGCTCCCGCGCAGCCAGGGCTGGTGGTGGTATCTACTCGGCCGCTACCTCGAACGCGCCGACAACACGTCGCGCATCATCGACATCAAATACTTCATGATCCTGCCGTCGCTCAGCTCGGTCGGATCGGCCCTCGACATCATCCAATGGGCCTCGGTGCTGCGTTCCTGCTCCGCCTTCGAAGCGTTTCGCCGCACCAAACGCGGACGCCTCTCGCTCGAACGCGTGGTCGACTACCTCCTGCGCGACCGCGAGTTTCCCCGCACCGTGCTCGCCTCCGCCAATTCGGCGCGCAATTGCCTGACCAAGCTGACCCGCGACCTGCCCGCCAGCGTCGAGAATCCCGCCGCCGCCCAGCTCGACGCCCTCATCGTCCATCTTGAGCAGGCGCCCGTCGCCACCATCATATCCGGCGGTCTCCACGAATACCTCGACGGCGTGCAGATCCGCCTCTCCAACATCCACGCCGCGGTGCTCGATACCTTCATCGACTACCGCCCGGCCGCCGTCGCCACGGCCGACGCCGCCGAATGAACGCCCTCGCCGGGTGGAGTCCTTGGCAACCCGTCGTCAACGCGCCCGCCTATGCGCCGGCGGCGCTCGCCGAATTGCTCGACGGCGGCCAGGCCTTTCGCTGGCACCGCCAGCCCGATGCCACGTGGCGCGGCCAATGGTCCGATCACCTCGCCGCCCTGCGTATTAACAACGCGAATACATCCGAATCACCCGCGCGCCTGCTCTGGTCTGCGCCGCTCGCGACCGCTGATCGCACCGGCCCGGCGCTGCACGCCTACCTTGGCTATGCCGACGACCACGCCGCGCAACTCGCCGCCACGTTGCCCACTGCCAGCGATCCGCACCTCGCCCGCTGCGTGGCCGCTTTTCCCGGCCTGCGCATTCTCCGACAACCCTTCGGCGAAACCCTCCTCGCCTTCCTCTGCAGCGCCACCAAGCAGATCGTGCAGATCAAACAAATGCTCGCCCTGCTCGCCACCCGCCTCGGGGAAAAGTGTAACCATAATGGTGACACTTTTCCGGGCGCCCTCGGGAGTGCGTTGCCGACGTGGTCGCAGCTGGCCGCGGCGCCGGAGGACGTCTTGCGCGAGTGTCAGCTCGGGTTTCGCGCGCGCTATATCAAGGGCACGGCCACCTTCCTGGCTGATCGGCCGGGCTGGCTGGAGGAAACTGCCGCGTTGCCCTACGCCGCCGCCAAAGAACGCCTGCTGCTCCTGCCCGGCGTAGGCGAAAAGATCGCCGACTGCGTGCTGCTCTTCGGCCTCGGTCATCACGACGCGTTTCCCGTCGACACCTGGATGATCAAGGCCATGACCCGCCGCTACGGCTTGGCCGGCTGGAGTCCGGCACAGGTCGCCCACTTCGGTCGGGTGCACTACGGCCCCGCCGCCGGCCTCGCCCAACAATTCCTGTTCGCCTGGGAACGTGCCCACGGCGGCAGGTGAGATCACGGATTTTTGATTTTGGATTCTGGATTTGCGATTGAACCGCACCGCACGTGCAGCGGCGTTCCGCCTGCGGGCTAATCGAAAATCCAGAATCTAAAATCAAAATTCCCCCAACCTATCACTCGTAGCGCAACGCTTCGATCGGATCGAGCGACGCGGCTTTCCAGGCCGGATACAGTCCGAAGCCGACGCCGATGCCGCTGCACACGATCAGTCCGGCCGTGGCCCAGCCGACGGGAAACACCACCGCAGCGCTGAGCAGTTGTCCGGCGAGATTGCCACCGCCGATGCCGAGCAGGATGCCGGCGATGCCGCCGAAGAGCGACAGAGTGACCGCTTCGAGCAGGAATTGGGTGAGGATGGTTTTTTTGCGCGCACCGAGACTCTTGCGGATGCCGATCTCGCGGGTGCGCTCGGTCACGCTGACGAGCATGATGTTCATCACGCCGACCCCCGCGGCGAGCAGCGCGATGGCGCTGATGACGAAAGCCCCAATCGCCACCGTGTTGAGCGCCTGGTCGAAGGTCTTGATCAGCGAATCGTTGGTGGTGGTGTCGAAATCGTTGGCATCCTCGGGCAACAGGCCGCGCACGAGACGCATCATGCCGATGGTCTGTTCGTGCACGGCATCGAGGTCGTCGCCGGCGGGCGCCTGCACGTTGATGGAGATCGAACGGCCGGTGCGCCCGTAGGCGTTGAACCAACGCGAAATCGGTGCGACCACGATGTTGTCCTGACTCTGGCCGAAGGATGATCCCTTGGCCGCGAGCACGCCGATGACGGTGAGCGAATTGCCATCGATGCGGATCATCTCGCCGACCGCTTCCTTGTTCGGGAAAAGTTTTTTGCGCACGTCCTCGCCGATCAGGCAGACCGAGCGGGCAAAGTTGACGTCATCGACCGAAATGGGCCGGCCGGCGCCCACTTCATAGGAGTAGCTGGTAAGGTAGTTTTCGTCGGTGCCAATGAAGCCGACGTTCGGGTTGGTGTCCTCCTGACCATGCTGCACGCGTCGACCGCCGCGATTGACGATGAGACTCACGCGCGCGGTGTCGGTCATGAGCTCCTTGAAACGAATCGCCTGCCGATAGCGGATGTCGGGCCGGTTGCCGAAGCGCTCGCGCGGATCGCTGAAGTTGACCAGAGGAAACTTCGAGACCTGCAGACTGTTCGCGCCAAGCACATTGAGACCGTCCTGGATCTTCGACTTCACACCACTGACCGCGGTCATGACGCCGATGACGGTGAAGATGCCGATGGCGATGCCCAGCATGGTGAGCGCCGACCGCAGCTTGTTGGCCTTCAAAGACGCGAAGGCCAGCACGATGGTCTCCCAAATGATCATTGTTCCAGTCCTCCCTCAAAAGGAAATGCCCACGAAACACCCGAACTCACACGAAAAACAGGCGTCTGTCTTTTTGTGTGAGTTCGGGTGTTTCGTGGGCCGCTCCCGTTATTCATAACGCAACGCCTCCACGGGATCGAGTGAGCTGGCGGTCCAGGCCGGAGCGAAGCCGCTGATGACCCCGACCGTCGTCGCCAGGCCAACAGCCACCAGCACGACGGTGGGCGAAAACACGATGGGAAACGACGGCGCGGCCGCCGCGATGATCGCGGCCAGTCCGCCCGTCAGCGCGAGACCGATCACCCCGCCGACGAGACAGATGCACACCGCCTCGATGAGAAACTGCAGCAGGATGGAACGCCGCCGCGCGCCGAGCGCCTTGCGCGTGCCGATCTCACGGGTGCGTTCCTTAACGCTCACATAGGTGATGTTCATGATGCCGATGGCGCCGACAAAAAGCGCCAAACCGGTGATGACGAGTCCGGCGGTGGCGATGCCGTTTTTGATCGGATCAAGCTGGGCGCGCACCGTGGCGGATTCGTTGATTTCGAAATCATCGCGCTCTTCGGGATCGAGTTGGCGGATACGGCGCATGAGGCCGCGCAATTCGTCGCGCGCCTGCTCACCGCGGGCGGTGTCGTATTGCACCCGCACCTCACCTTCATCCTGACCGTGGATGTTGTAGCGGTAGGCCTTGATCGGAATGATGATGCCGGAATCCCAGCTGAAGATGCCGAGAAAACTGCCCTGCCGCTCGGCCACGCCCACGACCCGAAACGGCGCGCCGCGCACGAGAATGGTTTCGCCCAGTGGAGACACACCGGGAAACAACGCATCGGCGATATCGAAGCCGATGACCGCGACCTTGCTGCCCTGCTGACTTTCGAACTCGTTGAAGAAGCGGCCCTCGGCCATGTCGGATTTACTGATCTGCGCCATCTCGTGCGACGTCCCGAGCAGGAAGATATTGTTCACCCGCAACTCGCCTCGCACGACATTGACGCCGACGTTGTCGGCCGGCACCGCCCGCCGCAGCGCACTCTCGGGATTTTGGTCAATCCACTCGTTGATGCGATCGGAATACGTCGTGCGGATGTCGCGACGATTGCGATACACCCACCAATCCTGCACGTCGCGCCACGGCCATTTGCCAACGTAGAGCACATCATCACCGAATCCCGCAAAACTGTCGTCGACGCCCTTGTTGATGCCAAGGATGGCGGTAACCATAAGCGTAACGGCGACGATGCCGATGACGACACCAAGCGCGGTCAGCCCCGAGCGCATCTTGTTCGCGCGAATCTGCGCGAAGGCGATGCGAACGGACTCCCAGAATTCGTAGAAAAAGCGCCTCACAGCCGGATTTTGGATTTTGGATTCTTGATTTTCGATTCCGCCGTGCGCTGCTGCATCGTGCGACGCGAGGCGACCATGATGGCGGTCAACTCATCCGCCTCCCGCGCGAGGGCTTCAACCTGGCGGCGCGTCCGGAGCCCGTGCTCCTCGATCAACTCTATCCAGAACTTCGATTCGTCGGCCTCCTCTTCCACTACGGAAAGTTTGGAGATCATTTCGGCCGCGGAACGCGAGCGGCAGGCGGCGCGGTAGTTGGCGCCGACCGACGTTCCGCAGCGGCCGAGTTGATTCGCGAGAATCCGGCTTGATCGCGATTCGGGCAACGAATCGATCAACTTCAGCACCCGCAGGGAAAACGCTTTCGTGCGCTGCTTCAGCTCGGTTTCAGTCATGGCCGGAGATCAAAAATCCAGAATCGAAAATCGAAATTGCCTACGCGTTGGTTTCGTCGGCTTCGATGAGGCCGTCGCGGAGGCGGACGATGCGACGGGCGTGGCGGGCGACA
>CBINJL010000075.1:0-9451 GCA_966250925.1 uncultured Opitutus sp.
TCCGGCCAGCCGGCGAAGAGATCGCTTTCGTGCAAACTCAACCGACCCTCCACGCCGTGACGACGGGCGTTTTCCTGACCCAATGCCAACGCCGCCGTATCAATGTCGAGGCCGCGCAGGGTCAGTTCCGGGCTGGCCAGCAGCAGCGTGATGCCCAGCGCACCGCCGCCAAAACCGAACTCCGCCACCCGCGGCCAGCGCCCATTCGCCAGGGCAAAACTGCGGACCTCGCGCTCCACCGCCGCGACCAGCCAGCGGGTTTCCGGATCGGTGATATAGGCCCGCGTATCACTGGCAAACCAGCGGCCGGCAAACGTGAATCCGCCGATCACATAGGCCAGCGGTTCGCCCGCAGATCGCCTTTCCACCCCGGAACGGAAACGTGCGGCGTCGCCAGCCGCCCAATGCTGCAACGCTTCCCGATCGTCCGCGGACAACGTGTCCTCCACGGCGGCATTATCCGAATCGTCCGGACTCACGACCACAGCAACCTTTCCTTCCAAGTCCCGCGACGACAGTGATCCGACGCCATCGCCGCCCCGTAACCGCCGGCGTTGAGAAACGCCCAGACATCGCCCGGCTCCGGCAACGGCAAACGCACATCACGCGCCCACACGTCGTGCGCTTCGTTGATGTTGCCCGCCAAAATAAGACGCGATTTTCGACCGGACGGCGCCAGCACCGGAACAGGCTCCAGCGGCAAATCATAAAACACCGGTTCGGGATGCAGATTGAAGCCGCCGTTCACGCCGACCAACACCTCGCCGGACTTTTTTTCCACTCCAGTGACTTCGAGCAGCAGCACGCCGGCGTCCTTGGCCACATAATCGCCCGGTTCGATCCACACCTCGTGACGAGCGCGACCGAAGTGGCGTTTCACCACCGCCGCCCACGCCGCGAGATCCAACGGCGCGTCGCGCCGCACCAGCGGGATGCCGAGACCGCCGCCGAGATTCACGTAACGCAGTCCGGGAATCGTTGCCGCCGCGGTGGCCAAACGCTCAAGGATGCGATCGTAAACCGGCAATTGCGGGGTGAGAAACCCGCATCCGGCATGCACGTGTAAACCGTCGACCGTAAGTCCGAGCGTTTTGGCTTCGGTAATAGCCGTATTCAGTTCGGACAACGGAATGCCAAACTTCGAAACGCTCCGCCCCGCATACAACAGCCGCGGATTTTGCCGATAGCCGATGCCCAGCTCCGGATCAATCCGCAGCCCGACTCGTCGACCGGGCGCCGCTTGGGCGATCTGCCGCAAGCCCGCCCGGGAATCGCAGTTGATGGTCAGATCGGCGTGGCGAGCCAATGCCGCCGCATCAGCCGCAGACAGCGCCGTGCCGGTATGGGAAATCTCCGCCGCGGCAAACCCGCACTCCCGCGCCAGATCCAATTCCCCGGGCGAACACACATCGATGCCGCAGCCGCCATGCTGGCGCAGCGCCATCAGCAACGGCACGTGGCGGTTGGATTTCATGGCATAAAACACCCGCCCGTGCCGAACCGCCCCCCCGAGCGCCCGCCGAAGTCGATCCAGGTTGGCCAGGACCCGCGGCGCGTCGTAAACATACAGCGGCGTGCCGGTTTCGGCCGCGAGTGCCGCCAGATCGACCACTCCAAAACTCAGACGCCCGTCGCGATAAGCCAGGCGGTCCCGCTGCCACCAGGAAGTGACGGCAGGGGTGGAAACGGACCGGCGGGGAGAAGCAGTGAAGCCGGAAGACGAGTTGGAGGGTGAAGCAGGCAAGGCGTGGGAACCGCAGACCTTGAGGACTTTGCAACGCCACTCAAGACTGCACACCACTCAAGTATAAACGCTCCGCGCCGCCGGTATGCAATTCTCTGAAAACTCGGCATTGACAGCGCCGGACCCGCCGTCGATTTTTCCCGCCCCTTGTGGCGACCGTAGCTCAGTTGGTTAGAGCACTTGATTGTGATTCAAGGGGTCGCGGGTTCGAATCCCGTCGGTCGCCCCACCCTTGCCAGTTTTGATTTTCGATTCTCGATTTTCGACCGGTAAACACGACGCGGTAACTCGGGATGAGAACCCGCCGGGTTCGACCAAGCGAAGCGAAGAAGGGGCAACCGCAGGTTGATCCCGCGGTCGCGGGACGGAGCGAAGCGACGCCAATCACGTCTGTCGCCCCATCCTTGCCAGTTTTGATTTTCGATTTTCGATCGGCGAACACGACGCGGCGACCGGTTAAACCTATGTTCCGCAGTTTAACCGCAGAGGACACAGAGATCACAGAGCCGCCCCGCTGTGCGTCAGCCTGTTTTCTTTCCCGAAAACCACTCCTCCGCGGGCGCACGCGAGGTGCGCCCCTACCGCGCCAACAGCAAAACAGCGTTTGGCGACACTCCCTTTCCGGCCTCTTTGTTACCTTCGTTAGCTTCTGTAAAATCTGAAAGCGTCAGGCAACTGGACTGAACTGCCCCACCACAATTAGGCTCACGGCCTCTGGTCCAACTCAGGAAATGTCGGGATTTTTCGTTTCCTCGGAGTGGCGCACGTCCTTGCCCCGTGCGAGGTAGATCATCTCCTCCGCGATGTTGGTGGCGTGGTCGGCAATGCGCTCGACCGATTTGGAGATGAACATCAACTCCAGCGCGCGCGAAGTGGTCGACGGGCGTTCGATCATGTAACTGGTCAACTCGCGATAAAGCTGACGGTTGATCGCGTCGACTTCGGCGTCGCGTTTGCACACCCGCAGGGCTTTGGCCACATCCTCCTGCAGAAAGCAGTCGAGGGCGTCGCGCAGCATTTCCACGGCGATGGCCGTCATCCGCGGCAGATCGACGTAGGGCTTGAGCGGCGGTTCGCCGGCGAGCTTGGCCACACGGCGGGCAATGTTGGTTGTCTCGTCCCCCACCCGTTCGAGATCATGGCTGGCCTTCATGCCGACGATGACGAGCCGCAGTTCCGTCGCCACCGGCGAACGCAGACTCATGTAACGGATCGCCTCCTCGTCGATCTTGACCTCGAGGCGATCAAGTTCGTCGTCAGCCGCCACAACCTGGTCGGCCAGCGACAAATCGGAATTCACCAACGCCTCCATCGCGTGGCGCACCTGACGCACGGCGATTTCCCCCATCAAAATGAGGTGGGAGCGGAAGGTCTCCAGTTCGATGTCGAAAAAGCGTTTCATGGGGATGACGAAAACCAGGCGCCGCAATCACTCAGCCGAAGCGACCGGAGACGTAGGCCTCCGTCTGCGGATTACCGGGATTCATGAAGATGGTCTGGGTGTCGGTGTATTCGATCAGTTTGCCGAGATAAAAAAACGCCGTGCGGTCCGAACAACGCGCGGCCTGCTGCATGTTGTGCGTCACGATCACGATGGTGAACTTCTCCTTCAGTTCGTGAATCAGTTCCTCGACCTTGGCGGTGGCGATCGGATCGAGCGCCGAACACGGCTCGTCCATCAGGATGATCTCCGGCTCGACCGCGATGGCGCGGGCAATGCAGAGGCGCTGCTGCTGACCGCCGGACAGCCCGAAGCCGCTGGTGTGGAGGCGGTCCTTGACCTCGTCCCACAGCGCGGCGCCGCGCAGCGAACGCTCCACCACTTCATCGAGTCGCGACTTGTTGCTCTCCCCCTGCAGCCGCAGGCCGTAGGTGATGTTTTCGTAGATCGACTTGGGAAAGGGATTGGACTTTTGGAACACCATGCCGACGCGCTTGCGCAGTTCGATCACATCGACGTCGGGTCCGTAGATATCCACGCCGTGGATACGGATCGAGCCGTTGGCGACACGGGCGACATCGATCAGGTCGTTCATGCGGTTGAGGCAGCGCAGCAGGGTCGATTTGCCACAGCCCGACGGACCGATGAAGGCGGTGACCTTTTTCTCCGGAATCTGCAGGTCGATGCCGTGCAGGGCCTGGCTGTCGCCGTAGTAGAAATCGAGGTTCTCGATGTCGATCAGGGTGCGGCCGGACTCCGTGGGCGACGGTCGGGGCTGGGCGGCGGTGGCGGCCGGAGCGGTGCGAGGAGTGGACGGCTTGGAATCCATGGTCAGGAGAGCGGGCATGACGGAGCGGCGCCTTTTACCAGCGGTAGCGGGCGCGCAGGCGGTTGCGAAGGATAATCGAAGTGGTGGCGATCAGGGCGACAATGCCGAGAAACACGAATGCGGTGCCGTATTGCACGCGTTCGGAGTATTCGTTCTGCGGGATCTTCGAGCTGACGACGTAGATGTGATACGGCAGCGCCATCACGCCCTGGAAAAAGAAATCCATCACCCGTTCGACTTCCCACGGCAGCTTGTCACGCACGACGTAGGCGGCGGTGAACATGATCGGCGCGGTTTCGCCGGCCACGCGGGCGATGCCCAGAATGGACGACGTCAGAATGCCGGGCGTCGCATACGGCAGGACCGCCTTGCGGATGGTCTGCCACTTGGTCGCGCCCAGCGCGAGCGAGCCTTCACGAAAACCCTTGGGCACGGCCTTGAGCGATTCCTCCGACGCGGTGATCACCACCGGCAGCACCATGAACGCGAGCGTGAACCAGCCGGCCATGAGCGAGACGTTCCAGCCGAAGAAAATGACAAACATGCCAAAGCCGAACAGACCGAACACGATCGAGGGCACGCCGGCGAGGTTGAGGATGGCGAGTCGGATGAAGCGCACCACCCTGCCCTGCTTGGCGTATTCGTTGAGGTAGATCGCGCTGGCCACGCCGAGCACGAGCGCGATCGACATCGAACCGATCACGAGCAGCACGGTGCCCACGATGTTGGGGAAAATGCCACCGGCGGAATAGACGTAGGTCTTGGGTTTGAGGTCGGGCACGGGCGTGCCTTCGGCGGCGGCTTTGGCCTCAAGATGCCCGCGAAACGCGCGATACTCGTCGTCGCTCAATTCGTAGTGCTCGCCGGCATGCTCGAACACATAGAGGGACTTGGGCGCTTCGGTGAAGAAGGCGACGTTGACGAAGGGAAACTCCGCCTGAAACACCGTGCGCGAGCCCTTGAACAGGATGTCGCCAAACACCACCGCGCCGGCCAGCACGATCACGTAGGTCGCCAGACGAAACACCCAGCCGATGCCGGCTTCGACTTTGTGACGGGCGGAGGGACGCCGGGAAAAAAGATGACGGGAAGTGTCGCTCATGGATGCGCCCTCAGCCGATGGAGATGCGGTAGCGTTGCACGATCTTCTGTGCGAGGAAGTTGATCAGCAGCGCGATGAAGAAGAGCAGCATGCCCACGCAGAACAATGCACGATAGTGAATGCCGCCCTGCACGACCTCGCCCATCTCCTGAGCGATGATGCCGGTCATGGTGTGCACCGGCTGGGTGAACGCGGCGAAGCCGGTCGAAAAATCCGGGATCGCGATACGATTGCCCGCGCACAGCAGCACGACCATGGTCTCGCCGATCACGCGGCCGAAGCCGAGCAGCACCGCGGAAATGATGCCCGACAGCGCGGCGGGCATGATGATGCGCAGAATCGTCTGCAGGCGCGTCGCCCCGAGCGCGAACGACGCTTCCTTGAACGCTCGCGGCACGTTCTGCAACGCGTCTTCCGCCAGCGTGAAAATCGTCGGCACGGCGATAAGCGCCAGCAGCACGCCGGCGGTCAGGGCGTTGAGCCGTTCGGCAACCGGAAATCCCGGCACCCAGGACAACGCCTCCCACTGCGACAGCATGCGAATGGCCTCGCCGAGCACCGCGATGCCGAAGAACCCCAGCACCACGGAGGGAATTGCGGAAATGAACTCGATGCAGGGTTTGATCAGCCGTTGTTCGCGCGGACTGGCGAGCTGGTTGATGTAGATCGCCGCCCCGACACCGAGGGGAACGGCGATGGCCAGCGCGACCATCGACACCATCAGCGAGCCGGTAAACAACGGCACGACGCCATACCAGTCCTGCCAAAAGCTCGCGGTCAGCCAGCGACTGCCGGTGAGAAAGCTCGAAACCGCCTTCGAAAACGGCACCGGCTCATCCGGATCCCAAGCCATGACCTCGCGCTCGACGCGCGGAAACCCGGCCTGGTATTGCCGCACCAGTTCCTTGAAACGGACCAGACGCGCCCGCAGCGCGGCGGTGGGAAGCTCCGGGTCGGGCTGCGCCAGCATCCGGTCAAGCGCGGCGGAAAACTCGTGGTTGATTTCCGGATACAACGGGCGGAACGCCAGCAACGGCTCCCGCTCCAAGGCAAAATCGATGTGCTCGATTTCCACCGCCGCGGCCTCGTCGGCCTTGCCTTCGGCGAGCAACTGGCGGCGTTCCTCGATGCGGTCCTCGTTGACCAACGCCCGCGTCTTGATCGCGGTGGCCAATTCGCCGAGATCCATCACGGCGCCGCGCAGCGGCTCGACCGTGTCGCCGAAATCGTAGGAATAATCGTCGAATCCGCCGAGGCGCTGATTGGCTTCCGCCAACTCCAGTCCTTCCGTTTCGGTGTAGTGCGTGAAGGTGCGCACCCGCAGATCGAAGAGGTAGCGCGTGAGTGCGGTGTGATCCTCCTCCTGCAGGCGAAACAGGTCGACGTATTCCAGTCCGGCCTTGCGGTAGAGTTCGAGGTTGGAGCGGTTCTGCGCAAAAAACCCGGCGCCTTCGCGAAACAGGAAGACGGTGATCAAACCAAGCACCACGACCGCCACGAAGGCATTGCCGCCAAAAAAGGTCTGGATGCACTCGTCGAGCGTCAGTCCGAGGAAACGCGTCCGGGTCTTGGTGATCGCGAATTCAGGAGGAGACGAACTGGGCATGCGCGGAAATCGGGACGGACATCGAAAGGTTCGGGTGAGCAGAGGGCCCCGGAGGAATCGCGTCAAGGGGCCCCCATGTAACAATTTGGCGAAGAGACAAGTGGGGCTTATTTGATCGGCACGAAGCCCACCTGCCCCGCGACTGCCTGGCCTTCAGCGCTGAGGGTGTAGTCGACAAACGCCGCAGCTTCCCCCTGGGGCTCGCCGTTGGTGTAATAGAAGGTCGGACGCGCGTAGGGATAGCTCTTGTCCTGCACCGCCGCCCGGGAGGGCTTGGCGCCATCGATCGCCACCACGGCGGTGCCGGGCGTGTCAACGTAGGCGAGACCCACGTAGCCGATGCCGTTGGGGTTGCCCGCGACTTCGGCTGCGATCTGTTCGTTGCCGGCCATCTTCTGCGAAGACGAAGCGTAATCGCGACGCTTCATGGCGAGGTCCTTGAAATCTGAATACGTGCCGGACGCGGTGTTGCGGGTGTAGATCGAGATCTTGCCCGGTTTGCCGCCCACGGCGGACCAGTCGGTCACGTCGCCGGTGAAAATCTGTTCCACCTGGCGGCGGGTCAGGGCCGTGACGGGATTGTTTTGGTTCACCAGAATCGCGATGCCGTCGTAGGCCACGATGGTGGGCTTGAGGCTCACCCCTTGGCCAGCCCGGCCGACATCTCGGTCGGTTTGGCGCGGCGCGAGGACATGCCGATCTGCGCGGTGCCGTCGATCACGGCGGCGATGCCTGTGGAGGAGCCTTCGGCGGCGATCTCAAAGGACACGCCCGGCTTCATCGCCCGGTAGTTTTCGGCCAGCATCGGCACAAGTTTGGCGCCGAGGGTGTCGGAGCCCTTGATGACGAGTTTCTGGGCGAAGACCGGAGTCGCGAGGGCGGCGCCGGCGAGGCAAAGTGAAAGGAGTTTTTTCATGATGTCGGAATCGGTTGAATGGTGGCGGAGGCAGTTCAGAAACTGACCTGCATCTGCGAACGGATGCCGTCGGCGGTTTCCTCCTGCGCGCCGCGCTTGGCGGTGCCGCGAATGAAGCCGAACTGCAGCTTCAGGTCCTGACCGACGATGTAGTAGTTGAAACCCAAATACAGCTCGGTAAGGTTGTCGCCGGTGAGCGAGGCCGGCGCAGAACGCACGCCGTCGGACACCTTGATGCCGCGACCGTCGGAATCGGTGTAGCTGTAGCGGCCCACGATCTCGAACTTCTCGTTGACCATGTAAGACGGCTGCACCCAGACGCCCCAAGGCGAGGCGTCCCCTGCCCCGACGCCGAGTCCGTCCTCGACCTCGGCCGCGAGATATTCCCCCGCGAGACGGAAGTTGCCGAAACTCAGCGTGCCGAAAACGTTGTAGGCTGCGATGTCGCTGCCCTTGTCCTGCTGCCGGCCGCCGACATCGGCGAGGTGCGCGGCCGCGACACCAAACATGTAGGTGTTCAACGCTTCGCCACCAAACGCACCGCTGTAGCCCACGTTGGCCCAGTAGGCCTGCGACTTGGTGCTGCCGAGCCGGGCACCTTCCACGCCTTCGGCGCGTTCGGGATTTGTCACCGCAAAACTGTAGAACACGCCGGTGCGCTTCTGCAGGCGGGCATCGGGATTGCCGTCGAAGAACAGGCCGACGCGATAGGAGCCGGCTTCGAGGCGACGGCCGTTGTTGCTCTCCACAAAATAGCGCGTCACGCCCGAACGTTCGATCGCGGGCAGACTGCCGCTGGAGGTCCATTCCTCCATGCCGAAATTCACCTTGCGCAGCCCCACATCGAAGGCGAACGGCGTGTCGCCGAGGTTGCCCAGGTATTCAAGGTAGGCGCGATCGAAACCCTCGTTGGCGAGATCGTGCACCAGATGCGCCGACCAGTGGGCCCCCAGCGAGGCTTTCACGCCCAGATACATGCGGCGGATAAAAAACTGGTTGGTCCGGTCAATGCCCGCCGCATCGGAATCGGCGCCCGCGTATTGCGCCTGCAGGCGTCCGCTGATCGCCAGCGAATGGGTCGATTTGCCGCCGGAGATGGAGCTGACCACCGCGGCGTGGGATTCGGCGGTCAGTTCCGCCCGAATGTCCTCTGCTTCCTGATCGGTCAGGATGCCTTTTCGCACCAGCACATTGAGCAATGCGCCGCTGTCCTGCGCCTGCGCCAGACCCGCGAGGGCGCCAAGGAAGGCGCCAAGCTGCGCCGCACGTCGAAGAAAGGAAGGGATCATGGTGTGAGAGAAGGGTTTCGTCGCGATGAACGACGCGAACGCACTTTGCCTGTCCATTGTTACGGTTTCGTGACGGTCCCGTTACGTCCGCGCCACTTTGCAGGTTTTGTAACGTTTCTGCCGCCTGCCTGTAACAGATGCCGGCCGACCGCAGCCCCCCCCGCCCCCCGTAGCCGCGTTGGAGCACAGCGACAACGTGGCCCCGCCTGCCTCTCCTTTCTCCGGCTTCTCCCACCACAGCCCTCCCCAACCCGGCGGCGCCCTAACAACACGACCTCGAATCTTTCTGTCACCCGCAAAACTGTGCGTTGTTCATGGGTGAGGAACTAAACAACAACTGCCACCCCGTATGAGGTGGCAGTTCGGAAAGCCGGCAATCGCAGCCGCTGAATTGATTATTTCCCCTTCGGCACAAAACCCACCTGCGCGGCAATGGCCTGGCCTTCGGGACTGAGGGTGAAGGCGATGAATTCCGCCACCACGCCGGTCGGTTCACCGTTGGTGTAGTAAAAGGTCGGACGCGC
>CBINJL010000076.1:0-9406 GCA_966250925.1 uncultured Opitutus sp.
TCGCAATCTCGGAGCCAACGGCAGCGCCATGGTCGTCACGATGGTCGGCCAAATGGCGCTCGTGCCCATCTTCCTGCGGTACTGGCCCCACGAGGCCTATGCCGACTGGCTGCTGCTGATGACCTTGCCGGCCATGCTGTTCGTATTGAACGGCGGGCTCGGCGTGATCGTGGGCGTGCAGTTGACCCTGCTCAACGAGCGCGGTCAGGCGGCCGAAGCGGCGGCGTTGTTCCGGCGCATGATGGGGCTGCTGCTGATTCTCGGCAGTGCGCTGGTGCTCGGTTCGAGGCTGCCGCCGGTGGGCGACGCCTTGTTCTGGCTGCTGAGTCCGGGCACCGTCGCCCGCGACACGTTCGCGGACATCGTATTCATTTTGATGATATACCTCGTGCTCGGGTTCGGCCAGTCGGTCATCCGGGCGATCTACCGCGCCAGCGAGGTCGAATATCTCGGGATCAATCTGCAGACGGCGGCCCGGCTCATCGAGTTGGTGGCGACCGCCGCGGTGGTGATTCTCGGCGGCAGCCTGGTTGATGTGGCGGTGGCCATGACCGTCGTCGCCACCGTGACGACGCTGGTGCTGGCGCTCTGGTCGCAACGACTCCCGCGGGCGGTGAGCCTGATGCCGCGCTGGCCGACCTGGGAAGTGTGGCGCTTCGTATTGTTCGACGGATTGCCGGTGGTGGCGGTGCAGGCGGGCACGCGCTGCAGCCAGCAGGGCATGCTGGTGCTGCTCAACCACCTCCTCGATGCGCGGGCGGTGCTGCTGGTCGGCACGCTGCAGACGGTGCAGCGCGCGCTGGGCCAGTTTCCGATGATGCTCTCCTGGGCGCATGCGCCGGACATCACGACGGCGTATGCCCGCCGCGAACCGGCGCGACTGGCAAAACTGGTTTCCGTATCAACCCTGCTCTCCGTGATCGGCGGCGTGGCGGCGGGCGTGGGCGTGATCATCACCGGCCCGTGGCTGTATGGCCTGTGGGTGCAGGGCGCCGATCTGCATCCCGAGCGCGCCTGGTTCGTGCTGCTGGCGATCGACGCGGTGCTGCTTTCGGCCTGGTGGCCCCTGTCGGTGCTGCTCAACGCCACCAAGCATCACCGGGTGTGGAGCTGGTTCTACGTTCTGGTCGTGATGTCCTCGCTGTGCCTGCTGCCGGTGTTGGTCAAGGGCTTCGATGCCCGCGCCCCCTTTGTCCTCAGTGTCATCAACGGAGTCGTCATGCTCGCCTTCCTCGCCCGGGCGGCCGACCGGCTCCTGCGCCGAGCCGGGGCCCGTGGGCTTCGCCAGTCGTTCAGCGGCGGCCTGCACGGCTGGCGTGGGCTGAAAGCCAAGACGCAGGACGCCCAGCCCCGGACCGCCGGGTCCGATGCAATTCTTTCCAGTCCTTCACATCGCTCCTCCTCATGAATCCACTGACCGCCACCTCCAATTGGACTCCCCAAGAGATCGAATCCACCCCATTGCGCTCGCAATCCAAAGCGGCTTTGCACGGCTCCGTATTCGTTAAAGGTGTAAACCGCGTTAACCTCGGGGCGCATCTGATGATGCTCACGATCCTCGACGAGGTTCGCCGCACGCACCCCGTCGGCAGTGTCGCGTTGCCGCCGTCGACGGCGAAGGACGACTGGCAGGGGCTGGTGGTGCGGCCCCGCCGCAACCTCCGGCGGATTCCGGTGTTCGGCGGCGCGATCAACACGGTTGCCCGCATTCTTCCCGATGTCGTGGTAAAGTGGATACCGCAGGTGTTCGATCATCACGTCGGCCTGGTGCTTGATGCCTCGGGTTTCCTGTATTCCGATCAATGGGGCGCCACCGCGATGTCGCGGGCGGCGCTTGATTTCGAGGGGTTGAGCAAAAGCGGAGCGCGCATCGTGCTGCTGCCGCAGGCCTTCGGACCCTTCGACGATCCCGAGTGCCGGCGCTGGATGCGACGCATTCTCGAAGTCGTGTCGCTCGCGGTCACGCGTGATGCGGTGTCGCACGCCCACCTGCTGTCGGTGGCCGGCGACTCGCTGGCGTCGCGCGTGGTGCGCGGCCCCGATCTGACCTACGGCCACCGTCTTGGGGCGAGTCCCGATCCGGCGGGCCGCGACCGGGTGTTGATCGTGCCGAACTACCGCATGTCGGGACGCACGGAAGACGATGCGCACGTGGCCTACATCCGTGTTCTGAACCGGATGATTGAGCGTTTGGAAAAACGCGGCGAAGCGGTTTCGTTTCTCATCCACGGCGAACCTGGTGACCGCGCCATCGTGGACGAGGTCAACGCGGCGCGCGAAACCCCGATCCCGTTGCTGGTGGCAACCGATCCGGTGCACGGCAAATGCCTCGTCGCCGGCGCCCGCTTCGTGATCGCGAGCCGATTCCATGCGGTGCTCGCGGCGGTCAACACCGGCGTGCCCTGCATCGGGCTGGGCTGGTCGCACAAATACGGCGAGTTGTTCGACGACTTCGGCGTGCCGGAACTGTATCTGACCGATTGGAGCGAGAGCGGGGTGGAGCAGGTGCTGGCGCGCCTGGAAACACCGCGCCAACGCGAGGCGGTGCGCGAACGTTTCCGCGAGCGCGTGCAGGAGTATCGCTCGGATCTCGTCGGCATGTGGAACCGCGTCTGGGAAATCAGCGGAGGGACCGGACGATGATCGATGGGCTTTCAACGTCGCGCGAATTCGCCGCGCAGCCGTTCATGGCAGCGAGTCTGCCGCCGGCGCCGCGTCAGCGCCGGGCGGTGTTTTTGGCCCATTCGAGTTTTCTTTCGCCGTTTCGGATCGGTTCGCACCAGCTCGCCCGCGCTTTCGCCCGGCAGGGCTGGGAAGTGTTGCACGTGCCGATTCCGGTCACGCCCGCGCATGTGGTGAAGGCGCCTGTATCCAAAGATTACCGACAGCGGTTGCGGCGCGCCTGGAAGGGCGCGGTGCGGATCGAGCGCAATGTGCATGAACTGATTCCGTTCGTCTGGACGCCCTGGCCGGTGGCTCGTCGTTTCGGCACCCGCGCGGTCGAGCGTTACGCGTGGGGCACGGAGGGACTGCATCGCAGGATCGAGCGCCTCGGTTTTCACGAACCCGACGTGCTGTTTCTCGACGAGCCGCGCATGGCGGGGCTGGTGGCGGGCTTCAAGGCGAAGGTCACGCTCTACCGCGCGACCGATCTTTACCAGCACCTCAAGGGCGACGACTCCATCGTGGAGGCCGAGCGTCGTTCGTTGCGCATGGCGGCGGGATTCATCGCCACCTCGGCGCCGGTGTGGAAACACCTTTGCCGGCTCGCGCCGGATGCGCGTGGGCTGATCGTGCCCAACGGTGTCGAGTTCGAACACTTCGCGCGCCCGCGGCCGGAGCCGACCGATCTGGCGGCGATCCCGCATCCGCGGCTCGTGTATGCCGGTGCGCTCGACGATCGATTCGACTGGGAAGTGGTGCGGCGGATTGCGCGCGACCGGCCGGACTATCAACTCGTTCTCATCGGACCGCGGCAACCGGCGTCGGGAGGCCGGGCGTTGTCGATGCCGTCGAACGTGCATGCCCTCGGGCCGCGCGATTACGAGGAATTGCCCGGCTATCTCCAGCACGCGGCGGTGGGACTGCTGCCGCTGTCGGAACATCCGGCCAACGCGGGCCGCAGTCCGATGAAACTCTACGAATACGGTGCGGCTGGTCTGCCGATTGTGGCCACGCGCACGGTGGAGTTGGAGCGGCGCGGGCTGCCGTTTGTGCATCTCTTCCAAAGCGAGGAGCAGGCGGTGGCGATGGCCGATGCGGCGGTCGCGGCCAAGGCGGTGCTGGGGCCGCGGGCGGTGGAGGAATCGCAACGCATGTCGTGGGACAACCGGCTGACCGAGATCCTCGAGTTCTGCCGTTCGCTGGAGCCGATGAGCGGACGCTCCGCAGTGACGTCGTTCGGTCTGGGGAAAGGCAGGGCAGGGTAATGCCGGTTTCCTACGCCAGTCCCGGAGCCGTGATCGCGGCGGGCACGACTGCGCCGGTGCGCGCCTTTGCGGCGCGGACGCGGGCGGCGTTGCCCTACTGGCTGCGGCCGACGATGCTGCTCATCTTCACGCTCGGACTGCCGGCGGTGATCGCGATGCAGTTGGCGGATCAGACTTACATCGTGGAGTGGGGCAGTCCTAAATTTTTCCGCGACGAGGATGCGCACAACATCGGGTTGGCCGTGCTGTGTTTTGCGCTGGGAGCGACGTTGGTGGCGACGGGCCGGGCTTTGACTCGTCGGCTCACGCTGCATACGACACCGATGCCGGAAGCGGTGGGACGGCTCGATGTGTTGCGGCCGGCGTTCTACGTGACGGCGGGGCTGACGTTGTTCGGCACGCTGGTGTGGACGGCGTTGTCGATGGCGCAGGGAATCAATTTCGGCGATGTGATGCAGGCGCTCTCGGGCAATGCCGAAGCGGTTTCGCGCATCCGTCTGCGGGCCACGACCCTGCCCGGCATCACCACGCTCACGCAGGCCGGCATCGCGCTGGCGGCGATGGCGGGTCTGCTGTGGTATCGACCGGCCTCGGGCACGGTGCGCACGGTTTTTCTCGTGGTGCTCTTGCTGACCCTCATCCGTTCCATCGTGCGAGCGGAGCGGCTGGCGTTGATCGAGCAGGTCATCCCGTTCTGCGTCGCGCTGCTGCCTTCGTGGCTGGAGCGCTACGGCGATCGTCCCTGGGTGCGGATCGGATTGCCGCTGGCTCCGGTCGCGGCGGTGCTCGGGTTGTTCGCCTTCTTCATGCTGGCGGAGGCCGGCCGTTCCTACGAATCGAAGGTCAACGACGGCCTGCAGCGCAATCTGGTGGAATACAGTGCGGTGCGCATCGGCGGCTACTACAGCACGTCGCTCAACAACGGCGCCTACCTGTCGCGACAGTTGACGGAAGGACCGTGGCCCTACTTCGCGCTGGAGTGGTTCTGGCGCTTCCCGGGCGTGGACAGCCGCGTCAATGTGCAGGGGCTGACGGGAATGGGCGACGACGACATGCTGCAGTTGCTCGATGTGGACTTGAATCCGGAGTTCAACAATCCGTCGGGCTTCTTCAGCTACCGTTACGATTTCGGCATGCAGGGCATCGTGCTGTTCTTCTTCGGACTCGGCGTCGTGGCCGGTTGCCTGCATGGCAGCTATACGGCGGGCCGTTGTGGTGGACGGTTGTTGTATCCGGTGTTTGTGATCGGTCTGCTTGAGATCGCGCGGGTGCCCTATTTCACCAGCACGCGGGTGTTTCCGGCGTGGATGATCCTGTTCGCGGTGGTGGCGATCAACGCCTTCGTAGCGTGGCGGCAGGCGCCGATCGAAAGGGGGACGCGATGACCGTGGACACCGAAATGGGTGGAGTGCGGTGGTGTCTGTTGCTGGCGTTCTGGTGGTGTGCCGCCACATCAGTCGTCACTGCGGCGGAAATGATCGACGCGCGGGATCATGGCGTGCGCGGTGACGGAGTCGCCGACGATACGCCGGGAATCCGGGCGGCACTGGCTGCGGCGGAAAAGCTGCCCGCACCGGCCGGCGTGCGTTTCCCGGCCGGACGCTTTCGCTACACCGGTCTGATCGAGGTGAAGGGCATTGAAATCGAAGGTGAAGGCGGCACCGCGACCGTATTCGAGGCGACCGATCGGATGAATTCAGCCTGGCGCATGACCGGCGCCGGGCCGGCGTTGCGGAATCTCGGTATTCATGTTTTGGATGCGTCGGAGGAGCGGGAAACATTGCCCACGACGGCGGGCATCGACGTGGTGCAGGCGAGCGATTTTGCGATCGAGCGGGTGCGCATCACAAACACCGCTTCGGCCGGGATCCTGGTGCGTGGCGGCGCGGGGGCACCCGACCGGATGGCGCTGATCATGGAGTGCGAAGTCGAGGATACGCTGGCGGACGGCATTCATGTTACCGGTGGCAGTCGCCGCGTCCGCATCATCGGGAACCGGGTGCGTCGCAGCGGTGACGACTTTATCGCAGTCGTTTCCTACCGCGATGCCGGGCAACCCTGCCGGGAAATTGAAGTGATCGACAACGATGTTGCGGAGCAGGAGCACGGCCGGGGCATCTCGGTCGTGGGCGGGAGCGGCATTATCTTGGAGTCAAACCGCGTGCAGGGCACCGCCGGCGCAGGCATCTATGTGGCGAGCGAGAGCACCTACGGCACCTTCCCCGTCGAGCATGTGCTGATTCGAGGCAACGAAGTCGGTGATACCGGACGAGTCACGGCCATGGGCCACGCGGCGATCCAACTGGCGGGGCACGAATCGCCTGAATCGGCGGATGCCGGAATGATTTCGGATGTGCGGGTGGAGGCCAATCGCATCGCCGGCAGCACGCGCGACGCCATCCGCGTCGGTCCCTACGCGCGGCGCGTGGCGGTGGCTGAAAACATCATTGCTGACGTGCGGGAAAACGCCGTCGGCATCGGTCCGAATGTGGCCGACGTGACCGTGGGAGGCGCGGACGGCGTTGCCGCCTCCAATCTCGTGTCGTCGTGTGGCGGATACGGCGTGTATGTCGACACCCGCGGCGCGACCGGCGGTCTGCTGGTGGCGGGCAATCGTTTCGAGGCGGTCAACACGCGGAGCCGTCGCTACGTCGACGTCATTCATCTTTCCCGCGGAGGCGCCTTCGCGTCGGCGGAGATCGCGGGCAATCACTACAACCAGTCGCCCGGGGCGATCATTGACCGCTTCATCGAAAGTCATGTGTCCGGGCTCCGGCTGGCGGACAACACGACCAACGTTGAGGTGCGCATTTATCAGCCGCCGGAAAAACAACCCGAGGAGATGGAACATGGGCGTTGAAACCAATGAACACGGCAGGGCGTTTGTGTTTAACGCCCGCACGCTGCGCGCGCCGCAATCCGGGGTGCAGCGTTACGCCGGTGAACTCGCCCGGCGCATGGCGCCGGGCGCGCTGATCGCGGCGCCGCAATCGGCGGCGCAGGGCATGGCCGGACATCTGTGGGAACAGGCGGTGCTGCCCACCCGCGTCGGTGGCTGGCCGCTGTTTTCACCGGGCAACACCGGACCGCTCGCCTGCCGGCGTCAGGTGGTGACGATTCACGATGCCGCGACCTTTGACGAAGCCGACGCCTTCACCGGCATGTTCGGCCGCTGGTATCGGTGGCTGCTGCCGCGACTGGCCCGCCGCGTCGCCGCAGTGATCACGGTTTCGGCATTTTCCCGCGACCGTCTGATCCATCATCTCGGAGTATCGCCGGAGCGGATACATGTGATTCACAACGGCGTCACCCCGCCGGCCGGCGATCCGACGCCTGAGGAGTTGCTGGCGGTTCGCCGGGAGCTCGGCTTGCCGGAACGCTTTTTTCTCTTCGTCGGCTCGCGTGATCCGCGGAAGAACCTGAACCGGCTGGTCACCGCCTTCCTGCAAATGCAGCCTCGGCTGGGCGGGCGGCATCTGGTGATCGTCGGCGGCGGCAACGCCCAGTTGTTTCGCGATGCGGCGGATGAAAACGCCGGGAGCGGCTTCGTGCACCGTCTCGGACGGGTCGATGATCGCCAGCTCGACGCGCTGTATTACCTGGCCGACGCGTTCGTGTTTCCCTCGCTCTACGAAGGCTTCGGGCTGCCGCCATTGGAGGCGATGCTGCGCGGCTGCCCGGTGTTGTGCGCCAACAGTTCGTGCCTGCCCGAAGTCTGCGGCCCCGGTGTCGAACGGGACGGAGCGCCCTGGTATTTTGACCCCACCAGTGAGGACTCGATCGCGGACACCCTCGGCGCGTTTGCCGCCTCGCCGCGCGATCTGCGCGAGTCGATGCGCGAGGCCGGTCGTCGCCGGGCGGCGAGCTTCACCTGGCAGCGTTGCGCGAAGGACACCGTCGCGCTGATCGAGGCTGTCGCCGGCACGGGCTGGCGCACCGCCAAACCAAATTTCCGTCTCCCGCGTTCGACCGCAGCGTCGGCCGCGGCGGATCACCAAACCGTCAAACCAATGACACTATGCAAAACACCCTGACCTACTCCAGCCCGGTCAACGGTGCCGGACGCCGTGCAACTGCCAAACCTCGCGTGAGCCTCGTGCATCACTGGATGGAGTATTTTCGCGGTGGCGAGGCCGTGCTCGAACAGTTCTGCCTGCTGTTTCCCGCCGCACCGATCACCATGCTCGTTTGCAACGAGAAGAACCTCAGCCCGGCGATGCGCACGCACCAGATCCGGTCGAGTCTGTTGCAGCGTTGGCCGATCGTGCGGCAGCACTTTCGCAAACTGTTGCCGTTTTTCCCGCGCTTCATCCGGCAGGTGCGGCTGCCGGCGGACGCCCAGCTGGTGCTGACCAGCGATGCGAGCCTGATGAAGGGCCTGCGGGTGCCGGATGGCGCGGCGCACGTGTGCTACTGTCATTCGCCGCCCCGTTATCTGTGGGGATTGCAGGAGGCGTATCTGCAGTCCTCGTCGCATGTGAACCCGATCGGTCGCATGCTCTTCACCGCCACGTCCGGAGCGCTGCGGGCGTTTGACGAAAAATCGGCGCAACGGGTCGACCGTTTCATCGCGAATTCCCGCTGCGTGCAGCGTCGCATTCGTCGCTATTACGGCCGCGATTCCGTGGTCATTTATCCGCCGGTCGACATTGCCCGCTTCAATCCGAACCGTCAGCGGGAGGACTTCTACCTCGTCGTCTCGGCGCTCGTGCCCTACAAGCGTGTCGACCTTGTGGTTGATGCCTGCACGAAGCTCAACCGGCGGCTGGTGGTGATCGGCACCGGACCGGAGGAGGCGGACTTGAAACGTCGGGCCGGACCGGCAGTCGAGTTCCTCGGCTGGCAGTCGTCGGAAGTCGTGCGCGACCGGTTCGAGCGTTGTCGGGCCTTTCTGTTTCCCGGCATCGAGGACTTCGGCATCACGCCCTGCGAAGCCCAGGCCGCGGGCGCTCCCGTGATCGCCTTCGGCGCGGGTGGTGCACTGGAAACGGTGCGCGATGGCGTGACCGGGCGCTTCTTCCGCGAGCAGACCGTGGAGGCGGTGGTCGATGCCATCAAACGTTTCGAAGGCGGCACGGAGTATTCAGCGGCGGCCTGCCGGGCCAACGTGGAGCACCTCGCGCCGGAGCGGTTCCGCGAGCAGATCGATTCGTATCTGCGGGCGGAGTTTCCCGAACTGTTTGAGGCCGAAACGGAGACCCGGACTCCGGCGGTGGCGAAGGAAACATCAACCCTGCGGCCGACGCTTCAGCATGTCGGCGCCTGATCCATCGCCCAGTCGCGTCATCGCCGGCAGTGCGAGCTGGTTTTGTGGTTGCCTGGCGGCCGTTGGCGTAGTGTTGGCGCTGCGGCTCGCCTGGCAACCGTCGGGCAATCTGACCCCGACGCTGCGCCTGCCGCATGGCCTCGGCCAAGCCGATGGCCAGGCGCGTGGTGTTGCCGCTCATGAACGAGACGAAGAAGCCGCCGGTCATGAG
>CBINJL010000077.1:0-9378 GCA_966250925.1 uncultured Opitutus sp.
CCGAAGCCGGTGCCGATCCACCAGCGGTGGAACTTGATCATTTTTTCCGTCGCCCAGGACAACCAGCCCAGTTCGACCGGTGCAGTCAGCGCGACCTGCGCAAGCGAATCGCGGTCGCCGAGTTCGATCCACCATTCGCCACCGGGACGGATGACGTTGATCGTTTTCCAGCGGCCGTGCGCGGGTCCGTCGGGCACGACTTCCACGGTGCGCGATTCGCCCACCAGCTTCAGGCTGATCGCCGCCTCGGGATCGCCCAGCGCGCCGCTGAAACGGAAACGCAACACCGGCAGCGTATCGGCGGATTGGCGCTCGCCGCGCCAGATCCACGGTTCGGTCTGCGGGCCGCGCGGAGAAACGGCGACGACAGGAAGGTCCGTCGGCGGCAACGCGAGTTCGGTCGCATTTACCGTTGGACCGACTGGCAACGGGCGGCGCACGGCGGCCGGCATGATGTTTTGCATCGCGGCATGGCGCCAACGTTCGTGCAGGACTTCTGCCGACGGGTAGGGGATTTCCTTTGGCGGTGCGGTCATCAAGTGCACTGGATCACCGTCTCGAAAGTAGTCGCGCACATGGGCTTCCTGCGCGGCCATCAGCGCCGGACGATGGGCGAGCGGCCCGCGTTGCGCCGAATGATATTGTCCGCTCAACGCCACGCCCAGCACCACCAGCCACAACGTCAGTGCCGCGCGTCGCCAACAGGGCCGCGGCAGCAACGCGAGGGCGACGCCCTGCAACAGCAGTCCGATGTAAAGCTGATCGAGGTAACGGGATGCCAGTGCGCCGCCCTTGGCGCGATACCAGGCGGTGGCGACGATGACCAGTGCGAGCCAGACGACCAACGCGAGATAGGTGCGGTCAAAGGCGTCGCGTTCGGGTTTTCGCGCGAGGAGAACGGCCTGCGCGAGCGGCACCAGCGCGAAGATTGCGCCGATCGCAAACCACACGGAATAGGGCCACGCGAACACGGTCCAGCAGGTCGCCAGAAATTGTCCGAACGAATCGGCCTTCAGTCCGTCGTGGCCCGGCACCGGATTGCGTAACATCCAGCCGGAAAGTATCCAGACCGCTGATACGCCGAGCGTGGCCAGGCTCCAACGGTCGAGGGAGCGGCGGCGAATCACCTCGAAGCCCACCACCGCGACCACGGCAAGCGAAGCGAACAGACCCGAACTCATCGCGCCGAGCGCGAGCAGACCGCAGAGTTGTCCCGTCCACCAGCGCCAGCCGAAGCGCGCTTCAGCCAGCACGCCGCGGAATTGCAGCAGGGCCAGAATGACGACGAAGTAGAACTGATTTTGAAACGACTGCAGGGTGTTTTCCCAGTCGATCGGCAGCGACCACAGCGCGGTTCCGGCGACGGCGAAAGTGATAAATACCCCGCGCGAAACCCGCGGGCGCAGCCACGTCAGCAGCATCAACAGCAGTGCGGCATGGAGGATGGTGTTGATGAACATGCCCACGTAGGCGTCCCACTGGCCGTTGACGGCGACCAAGCCCCAGCTCAGCAGACGGGTGAGCACCACGCGGTGCTCGTTGTGCGGGTGCCAAAAATTGCCCGCATGCAGCCAGCCTTCCAGCCACGGCCGTAGCACGACCTCGCCTTCGGCGTCGACCTGGTCCCATTGCGGCAAGCTGCTGCCGTGGGAGTCGATCAACGCCAGCTTGGCACCGATCACCAGCAGCACGATGCCGAGCCGAAACGCCCAGCGACTGAAACGCGAAAGGGGAGCCATGTCCAAAATCTGGATACGTTTGCTCAGCCCCGCGGTGGGGTCGCCAGGGAGAAATCCTCGAACGTCGCGGTGAGATTCGGATTGTAGGCCGGATCACGGTCGAGCACTGCGCCCCAGCGTTGCCGCATGACGCGGATTTCGCGGGCGAAGCGTTCGAGTTTGTCGGGGGAATCCTCGATGCCGCGGCTGGCGGATTCGTGATGATAAAGTTCAGCAAACGGCGTCCAGACGTTGCGGTAGCCTGCGGCGCGCACCTTGAGGCAAAGATCAATGTCGTTGAACGCCACCGCCAGCTCGCGTTCATCGAAACCGCCGACCTGTTGAAAAACCTCGCGGCGGATGATGAGGCAGGCCGCCGTGACGGCCGAATAGTTCTGGACGAGACGCAGGCGGTTGCGCTGGCCTTCGTCGCCGCGTCGGCGGTCTTTGAAGGCGTGTCCGGCGACGGAAGGCGTGCCGTTTAATCCGCCGATGCCGAGAATCACGCCGGCGTGCTGCACGGTGTCGTCGGGGTAATAAAGCATCGCCCCCACGGCGCCGACTTCCGAGCGGCAGGCATGGCTCACCATTTCGCTCAGCCAGTCGGGGTGGATGATTTCGAGATCGTTGTTGAGAAACCCCAGCACCGCGCCCGATGCGTGGGCGGCAGCGAAGTTGTTGATGGCGGAAAAATTGAAAACGCCTTCGTAATCGACGACCCGCACGCCTTCGGCGCGGAGGGCGGTGAAATACTTCAGGATCGTCGGGTCGTCGGACTGGTGGTTGACCACGATGATTTCGAGGTTCGCGTAGTCCGTGCGCGCGCGCAGCGAATCGAGACAGGTGCGGAGCAACTCGTAGGCGTTGTGCGTCGGGATGATGAGGCTCACCCGCGGCGCCGGAGTCGGCAGCGGGTAACGCACGCGCCAGTGCCGGCCCTCGACCGGTTCGAGTTTTGCGTCGATCGCAAGCGTGGCGAGATGATCGGTCAGTGCCTTGCGCGCGGCGATGAACGGATAGTCGTTCTTCTGGTCGATGACCAAAGCCGTCGAGCCGGGAATGGCACGCCAGTGGTAGAGCACTTTTGGGACGTGATGAATCTTTGCGGCGTCGAGTCCGGCGGTGGCGCGTAAGGTGAGATCCCAATCCTGGCTGCCCTCGACGCCGGTCCGGAAACCGCCAATGTCGCGCAAACGAGCAGTGCGGAAAACGGAGAGGTGGCAGGTGTAATTCTGCCCGAGGAGCAGGTCCGGATTCCAATCGGGTTTGAAATACGGATCGGTGCGGTGGCCGCTTTCGTCGATCTTGTCCTCGTCGGTGTAGATGAATTCGAGAGCCGGTTTGGCTTCGAGCGCGTAAACGATTTCGGCCAGTGCGTGCGGCGCGAGTTCGTCGTCGTGATCGAGCAGGGCGCAGAAGTCGCCAGTGGCGATTTCCAACGCGGAATTCGAGGCTGCGGAAATGTGGCCGTTGGTTTCGCGTCGCACGATCCTGATGCGGGCATCGCGCTTGGCGTAGTCGCCGAGAATGCGTTGCACGTGCGGTGCGGTGCTGGCGTCGTCGGCGATACACAATTCCCAGTTGGAATAGAACTGGTCGCGCACCGATTCGATGGCGCGGATGAGCCACGGTTCGGGCGTGTTGTAGACCGGCATCAGCACCGAGATGAGCGGCTGGGCCAGTGGCGGCATCGCTTCAAGTCGGGCGCGATGATTGATCGCGTCGGCGAGCTTGAGCACGTCGTAGCGCTGCACCCACGAACGGTAGTCGCGACGCAGGTTGGCCGGATCGTCGGTCATGACCCGCGTGTGGCGGGCGGCAAAGCGGCGCCAGCGGCCGTCGGCAGTCAAGGCTTCGAAGACGGTTTCGCCTTCCCAGCCCGGCGCAAACTCGTAGTCGGCGGTGAATCCGGCGTGCGCGGCAAACGGATTGTCCGGATGCAACGTGGCGACATCCGGCCGCGGCACGCCGTGATCGGCGGTGATGACCGTATCCCCGGCGATGATACGCAGGCTGACGATTTCCTGGCGGTCGGCCGCGACCACCCAGCCACGCATCAACCCCTTGGCCGGCACGGCGGCCCAATCCGCCGGTTCGTCGAGCGAATGCGGCAGTCCCGGATCGATGGCGACGGCGGTTTCCGGTGCGGTCGGTGCTTCCGTTGAGTCTTCCGTCGGCGCGGTTGCGGCGCCCTGCGCCTGGCGCATCCAGGGATCGAGCAAGGCCCGGCGCAGGGCGCGAAACGGTGCGGTGAAAGTCCAGGAGCCGGACTGCGTGACGCGGCGGAGCTTGTCCTCCAGATCGCGCAGGCGTTCGCGATGCACGCGTTCGTTGTGCTCCAAAAACTGAATCTGCCCGCGCAGGTCGCGGGCGTCCTGTTCGAGCCTCTGGATAATCGGGGCGAAACCGTCCTGCAGTCGGCTCGATTCGTGGCGGACGTTTTCGGCGACGTGCCGTTCCACCTGGATGCGCGAGGCGTTGTAACGCTCGCCGGCGGCGCGGCGCGCACACTCGGCACGGGCCTCCGACAGATCCTGCCGCAGTGTGGTCACCTCGGTTGCCAGGCCGCGCACGCGTTGACCGAGCTCCGGATCGCGGCGGGCAACGAGGATCGCAACCTCGTTGTCGGTCGCCGGTGCGTCGGCGAACACGCCGGGCTTGTCGTTTGCGGCGCGGTAAAAGGTCAGCAATCCGGCGGTGTTGCGCGAAAGATCGAAGTGTTCGCGGGCAAACTGCCGGGCGCCGGCGGCCAGCCGCCGGGCGAGTGTATCATCATTGTAGATACGGCGGCAGGCGACGGCGATGGCGGCGGGAGTGTCGGCTTCAAGCAGGAGCGCGTTTTCACCGTCGCGCAACTGCGTGGCGATGTTGGTCGCGGGCACGACGGTCGGCCGGCCGGCCCAGAGGAATTCCGGCACCTTCGACGGCAGGCGAAAGGCATTGAAATCATCCGCGGCGCCAGGCTGCACGAGCACATCCGCGGCGGCGAGGAGCGCCGGCAGTCGGGACTTGGCCACGAACCCGAGCTGGAGGACGTGGTCACCGCCGATGGGATCGAGTGTTTCAGCGTATTCAGCGGGCGTGATGCCGGTGCGCACCAGGCGGGTGGGGTGACCACTCGCATTCAACTCGCGCACGGCCAGCGTGAGGGTGCGGATGTCGGCGAGATTGGCGAAGGTGGTGCTGCCGGTGTAAACGATGAGTTTTTCGTTGGCGGCGAGACCGAGTTCGACGCGCACGTCTGCCGGGTCGGCAGTGGTGGCGTGCAACGTCGGTTCGAGTCCGGGCAGTAGGAGCTGGTGGGCGACACCTTCCGGGACGAATTCCGCAAGACGCTCGGTGATGTGAGTCACGCCGTGGGCGATCCGCAGGAAATGGCGGGAGCGCACGGGATGCGACAGATTGGGAGGCAGGCGACGCGCGAGCTCGGTGTCGGAGAGTTGAGCAAGCTCTGACGCGGGCAGGCGGGCAAAGGTGGCGGCGAGGTGATCCTCGTTGTCCTCAAGATGGATAAACAGCCGCGCTTGCGGGTGACGCGCCAGATAGGCGAGAGTGAAGGCGCGCACGTTTTCGCGCGGCGTCCAGGCGTGGATGACATCAGCGGGACGGCGATCCGGGAAATGCGGCAGCTCCTCAAGCAGCGCATCGAACAGGCGGACCGGAAACAACGGGCTGCTGAGCTTGGCGGCGGTTTCAGGTTTCTCCGGCACGGCCACCACGCAGGCATGGCCTTCGCGCGTGAGTTCGTTGGCGAAGGCACCGATGTGGTTGAGGCTGTTCGACGTGCAGTCGCCGTAGTTGACGAAGAGAATGTTCACGAGGCGCGGCAAGAGTTGGTGGCCCCACGGAAAACACGGAAAACACGGAGCTCCGGAAGGAGTTTATGAGAGAGTTGGGCCATTTCTATCCGTGTCGTCGGTGTGTTCCGTGGGCAATCATCCGGTTTGAATATCTTCGATCAGATCGAGCACCGTTTGCGCGGTCTTTTGCCAACTGTAGTCGGCGGCGCGAGCGAGACCGAGGGTGGCGAGGCGGGCAGGAATGGCCGGATCGCGATCAAATTCCAGCATGGCTGCGGTCCAGGCCGCCGGATCGTCGGGCGGGCAAAGGCGCGCGGCACCTCCGGCGACTTCCGGGAGACTGGCGGTGTTGCTGGCGATGACCGGCAATCCCTGGCTGAACGCTTCGAGCACCGGGAGCCCGAATCCTTCGTGCCAACTCGGTTGCAGCAGGGCGAAGGCGTTTTGGAAGGCGCGGCGCAGGGGGCTCTCGTCAACGTAGCCCGCGTAGCGCACCGGCAACCCGGCGGCGGTCAAAGTGGCGATGCGTTGGTGCACCGCTTCGGAATGCCAGCCGGCGCCGCCGACGATTTGCAGCGGTCGCGGCGCCGTGCTCTCCGCGCAATAACGTTCGTAGGCGTCGAGCGCGCAGGCGTGGTTTTTGCGTGGTTCGATCGAACCGACCATCAGCCAGGGCGCGTCGGGTGCGCGCGGGGGGACTCGGGAAACGGTTGGCCAGCGGCTGGCGCCGGAAGCAATCGCGTGCGGCACGCCGGAGTTTTGCAGCCAGCCGGGAAACAGGGATTCGAAATCCGTGCGCGTCGATTCGCTGACAAAAAGAAATGCGGCGGCGCGGCCGAGGGCTTGGCCGAGCTCGCGCTGGCAGACCAGCCGGGTCGCATCGGTGGCGAAGTCTGGATGCGTCCAGAAGGCGAGATCGTGCACCACATAGAGCAGGCGGGCGGCGCCGAGGCGCGGAGCATGAAAACTGGACGCCACCACGATGTCGGGGTTGCCGGGCGGTGCTTCGTGGCCGGATTCGATCCGACGCCACTGGGCCCGCGCCTCGACCGGAAACGTGGCGAGGAAAGGCATCTCGATGCCGGTCCCAGTGAGGTAGGTGCCGTGGCCGGGCTCGCCGTTGATCCAGTCTCCAAATTGATGATACAGGACAAACTCATGCCCCTGCGGCCGTCCCAGCGCGACCAGCGCGCGGGCGAGGGCATCGGCATACCAGGCGCAGCCGGCGCGCTGGGCGGAAGTCTGGGCGACATCGAGACCGATTTTCATGGCACGAGGCCGCGGGCGGCGGCGTGGAGAAAGTGGTGCAGACGGCGCGCTTCGAAACGAAGCGAGAATCGTTGCAGGCGTTGTTGGCCTGCTTCGGCCAGAGCGGCACGGCGTGCAGGATCGGCGGTCAGCGCCGTCATCGCGTCGGCCAGCTGTCCCGGATCGCGGGGATCGAACCACGCGCAGGCTTCGCCGCCGACTTCGGGCAACGCCGAGGCGCGGGCGGCGAGCACCGGCACGCCATGGTGAAAGGCTTCGAGCAGCGGAATACCGAAACCTTCATGCAAGGACGGAAACACCAGGGCGCCCGCGGTCTGCCAGAGGCGGGCGAATGCGGCGTCGTCGACGTGACCACGAAAACTGACTGCGCCGTCGAGACCGAGCCGCGTCGCCATTTCCTGCAGCGTGCGCATGCGTTCGTCGGGGTGACCGGTGAGAATTAGCGGCCAGGCGGCGGCGCCGGTTTCGTAGCGATAAAGTCGATACGCAGTGAGCAGCACTTCGTGGTTTTTGTGCGGCCAGAAGTTGGCGGGATAAAAAAAGAACGGCGCGGCGTCGGTGGTTTCGCTCGGGGCGGCGAAGCGGGCATGAACGGCGTTGTAGGTGTGAAAACACTTTTCCACTGGCACGCCAAAGTGGTGGTGCAACCGTTCGGTCACGTGGTGGGAATTGCACTGCAGCCAAGTGGCCGACCCAAGGACGCGCTTAAACCAATCTTCACGGAAGTTGACCTCCTCGATCGGCAGCGCCGAAGGCAGGTCGCGATGCAGCGTGTCGACCATGAGAGCTACGCTTGGCAGACCGGCGCGAGAAAACGACGACGTGGCGAACGGGCAATACAGCACTTCCGGCGGAAACCGGTTTTCGATCTCCGCCAGCGTCCGGGTGGTCGGCGCAGTCCCGCCGGTGCGGATGGTCCAGCCCTGCTCGGACTGTGCGACGACCACATCGGACGGTCGTAGAAAGGAAATTTCAGCCGCCACATTCTCGCGCACAAACACGACGTAGCGCTGCGGCGGAGCGTCCGTCTGGGTGAGCTCGCGGAGAAATGAAAAGACGAACGGCTTGATACCGCCGTTGGCCCCACCGGGCACCATGCGGAGCAGATCGACCCACACGGTGGCGGGCGTAGTTTCACGTTGGATACGCTGCACCTCGGCGTCGAGTTCGGCTTGGCGCGCCGCCGCTACGCTCGCGGGAGCGGAGGTGGCGGTGCGGGCGCGTTCGAGGCGGTAGCGGCGGGCGGTGGCGGCGCGTTCGGCGCGCTCGATCGCGGCGGTGCGGGCGCCCCAGCGAGCGAGGAACTTCCGGGCGTTGCGAAACTCGTGGCGTCCGCGGCCCTCGCTGAGCGAAACGGCGTGTTTCACCACGCTCCGTGTTGCGACATAGACGCCCAAGCCGTTTTCCCGTGCGCGCAGACACAGGTCGACATCCTCGAAGCCGTTGGTGTAACGCTCATCGAAACCGCCGCTGGCCTGGAACCAGTCGCGGTCAACCAAGCAACAGGCGGCGGTCGCGGCCGGCACCGCGACGATGTCGCCCGCGGCCTGGAGCGCGGCGAGCTCGCCGCGACGATGCAACGGATACCCGCCGTCGACGAAATCGATGCCGGCGTGATCGACCTCGCCGGTGGCGGTGGTGAGTTGAATGTTGCCGATGATCGCCGCGTCGGGTCGGGCCTCGGTGGCGGCAAGCAGTGTGCTCATGGCGCCGGGCGTCAGCTCGACATCGTTGTTGAGCAGGCAAAGCCACCGTCCGGTGGCGATCGCGGCGCCGGCATTGGTGGCACGGGCAAAACCACGATTGGCGGGATGGACGATCAGGCGGATGGCGCCGGCGTCGGCCCGGGTTTGCAAAAAGGCGCGTGTTTCCGCCGCGCTTCCATCGTCGACCACGATGATTTCATGGGGTGTGGAAGCCGGCATATGGGCCTGCAACGCATCAAGACAGGCGCGGGTGTGCGCCGTTTGATTGAAGACCGGGATGACGAAGGAAACCTGCACGAAAGGGAAGCCGCCGAGGGAAGCCCGCCGAACGCCGCGCCGCAACGCCTTTTGCGCCGGGGGTGTCAACCTGCTGCCGAGCGTCGAAACCGGTCTCGGGCGGCGGCCACGGCCGGCATCAGGGCAATCACGCCGGCGAGCGCCAACAGGATCAGTCCGGCACGTATCCACGTGCTGGATTCATCGCGCCAGATGGCGGCGGCGTGCGACCAGGGGCCGACGACCACCGGACGGCTGAAGGCGATCCACCCTGTGGCGGATCGGTCGATCAGGCGCACGGCGAAGGTGTCGGCGGGAGGTTTCAGCGTGATGGCAATCTGCTGTTCGCTGGCCAGGTCGTTCAGGATCGTCGGGGGAGTGTTGCCGGTCGGATCTTCCAGCCGCAGTTCCACCGTGCCGGGCTCGAAATGGCCGGCGAGATTCAGACGCAGCGCGCTGCCCGGCGGCACGGTGATCGGCGCGCTGACGATTTCGACTTCGGCGGCGATGCCGGCCGGAGGCAGCGCGGTGCCGAGATTGGGTTCATAGGGCGTGTGGCCAACGAAGTCGGGCACGGCGTTGTTGAGCGTCGGTTCAGCTGGGAACGGC
>CBINJL010000078.1:0-9277 GCA_966250925.1 uncultured Opitutus sp.
TCGTTGACAAAGCAGTAGATTTCCAGCGGCAGGCCGTGTTCGTTGGGCTGCAGCTGGCGCACCATCAGGCTCAGTTTCTGATGAATGTGCGGGTGCGTTTTCAGGTAGGAAACGCAGTAGGCGCGGAAGGTGCCGATGTTGGTCAGGCGCCGGCCGTTGCCGAGCACGTTGGCATCGTCGCCGAGGCGTTTGTTGTCGTCGCCGATCTCGCGGCGTTTGCGGTCGAGGTGTTCGCGCACGTGCGCGATGCGCGACCAGCACGCCAACTGATTCTCGTCGGCAAACTGGATCGACGTGAGGTCGAAATGAATCGCGCGCTTGATGCGCCGCCCGCCGATGTCCGTCATGCCGCGCCAATTTTTGAAGGATTCCGAAATCAGACTGTAGGTCGGGATGGTGGTGATGGTCTTGTCCCAGTTCTGCACCTTCACCGTGGTGAGCGACACGTCGATCACGTCGCCGTCGGCGCCGGCCTTCGGCATCTCGATCCAGTCGCCCACCCGCACCATGTTGTTGGCCGAAATCTGAATGCCCGCGACAAAGCCGAGAATGGCGTCCTTAAACACCAACAGCAGCACCGCGGTGATCGCGCCCAGACCGGAAAACAGAATCAGCGGCGACTTGTTCAGCACGATGGCGAGGATGAAGATCAGCCCGACCACCACGGCGACGAGTTTGATCGCCTGCACAAATCCCTTCACCGGCACGCCTTGGTTCTCCACGCGTCGTCCGGAAAGCACCTGCACCGCGTTGAGCACGGCAAACAGCACCCCCAGCCAGATGCAGATGAGATAAACACTCACCGCCGCCGCCACCCCGGCCAGCACGGTCGGCGATCCGCCGAGGATGCCGGGGCCGAAGGTGTTGATCACGATCGCCGGCGCCAGATGAGAAAGGCGCGTGAACACACCGGTCTCGACAAACACATCATCCCAGTCGAAACGGCTGCGCTTCACCACCGCCTGCACCGCCCGCAGAATGATGCGTTTGACAATAAAGTTGGCCGCCCAGGCCAGCACCAACAGACCGATCACGCCGGCGCCGATGGCCAGCAGATGCGCCGTGCCTTCGTCGAGCCCGCGTTCGATCAGATATGCTTCCAGATTTGTAAGTGCCGCGTTCATGAAACGATCAACGAACGCCAACGCCGCCGCGTCAATTCGTCGCCGGCGCGCCGCCCGCAAAACTCGCGTCGCGCGCCACCACCACATCGGCCGCCACCGCGTCGCGCACCCGCGCCCAGTGGAACAGGTTGTCGTCGTTGGCGGTGAAAAAATTGTGGTTGTAGTGCGTCAGCTTCATGTCGCGGTAAAGCGGGCGGGCGATCTCCACCACCCGATCCCATTCGGCCAACGCGACCTCCAGCTGCGCCACCGCCGCGGCCTGACGCGACGATTCTCCGGTGCGGCGAAACGTGGCCAGCTCCACCGCCCCGCGCACTTTCGCCGCCAGATGCAGCCCGAGGTGCGCCCAGATGCGGATGTCGGCCAGTTCCTGGCCCAACGCCGCGTCGTGGCCCGCGTCGACTGTTTCGATCAGGCGCAGCGCCTCGCGATTGTCGCGCTCCAGCATCTCCGCCAGCAACGGCGGCGTGACGCGGCCCGCCCCAAAACCACCGCCGGCCAAGGTGGTGGCAACGTAGTCCGCCACCGACACATAGTCGGACGCCATTGTTGGCTGCGCGATGAGCGCTTCAACGCCGATGTAGCGGGTGTGCTCTCCCTGCAACGCGAGCGCGCCTTCGCCATAGAGCGTGAAGTCCCAGCGCGAATCATAGAGCGAGGCGAGCCGGAGCTGGGTCGACGAGGCCAGCGAAAGCGCCGCCAGCAAATTGCGCCCCGCCGCGCCGTAGCGGCGTGTGAATTCCGCCGCAAACATCGCATCGGGCGTCTCGGGATCGTAGAGCAGGCGCCCCCAGAGTTTGTAGAACAGCCACTGCCGTTCGAAGGCCCAGCGCCAGGTCATCGTCTCGCGATCGGCGGTGAAGTAATCGAACGCCGGAATGTAGGTTTCCGAGCCGATGAAATAACCGCCCGTGTAACTCGCGCGGCCGTTGCGCGCGATGTGTTCGCGGATGAATGACGGCACGCCCCAGCGCAGAGCGAAGAAGTCTTCGTTGCGCGCCTGCCACACCACTTTGTAGTTCGTCGGCGCGGGTTTGAAATAGGTGTCGCCGAGTTTGCCGCCGTGAACCTTTTCCAACTTCGGCGTGGAGTGCGCGTGCGACCAGTTGAATTTCATTTCCACCCAGATCGGTCCGTCAAAGGTGTCGCCGAGATTTTCCATCGCCTCACGCGTCACCGTCTCGACGTCCTTGCTCACGCCGGGATCGGACGACGTGCCGGATGAAAATGGCACCCGGTGGATGAGTTTTACCGGCCGCACCTTCGCCGCCTCGCGCGCGCCGGCGATGATGACGTCGTCCATCCATTGCTGGCGCTGCAGCGGCGTCATGCCCGCCATGCCTTCGCCATGCGAAAGTCCGATGCCGTCCAGATCGGGATACTCGATCAGCATCTGCGCGACGCTTTCGCGCACGTAGCGCCGCACGAGTTCGCCGGTTTCACCTTCGACGTAATAATGCGGATAAAAATTCTCCGCCGCCACGCCGTGCGCTTCCGCCAGTTCGCGGCTGACGAAGATGCTCCAGTGCACGATGTAGGTGTCGAGTCCGCGCTCCTTCGCCAACCGGAAGATGCCGCGATAGAGCCGCTGCCATTCCGCGAACTCCGCCTCCGTCCACGGACTCGCCTCGGGAAAATTGCGCGGCCGGATCATGTAGGTGAACGGGTGCAGATTCCACAGGCTGATCGCGTTGAAACGGTTCTCCACCATCATATCCAGAAACGCCTCCCAATAGGCCAGGTCACGCACGGTCTCGACATGTTGATCGAGCGCCGAACTCGGCCGGTAGGTGTCCCACGGCAGATTGAATTTGATGCCGCGAAACTGCTGGTCCGGCGCCGCATCCACCGCCGTGATTTCTTTCAACCGCACGCCGTTGCGAAGCTGTTCCGCCAGGGCCAGCGCACCGTAGATCAATCCGCGCGCATCGCCACCCAACACACTCACAAAACGGCCGTCGTGTTCCGGCAGAATCTGAAACGCCTCCGGTCCGATTCGCTGCGTGTTTACACCGAGATTGATCAATGTGTCGTAGTCCTGCCGCCCGGCCTGCACGTCATAGCTGAGATCGGTCAACGCCGCCTCCAGTTTTCGCGCCGCATATGCGACCTGCGGCACATCGGAATCGTGCAGCACATGGACGCGTTGCGCGGACAACAGGGCAGGCAGCGCACAAACAAATCCGACCACAAACGCGCCGAATCGACGCCAGAAACACGGGGTAAACATGGCCCAACTTAACCGCGACGCCGCGACGGTTTCACGGCAAAACCAACGTCGACGCCGCGACGTTGCCCGTCCGTTAAGCACCCGTCGTGATTTCGCCCAGCAGACGGTCCACGGCCGCGATCGCCGTCGCCAATCGCCGCTCGCCGCTGCCACGAATCGACACGTAATCGAGGCCGCGCGAGGTCAGCATCGCCCGGCATTTTTCCGCGGATTCGAGCCAGGTTTTCGAATCGGAAAACACCCGCTGCGGATCGGGCGCCCAAGGCAAATCCGGTTCGCAAAACAAATACAGCGTGTAGTCGGACGCTCGCGCATCGGCCTCCGCGCGCACCCAGTCCGCGATGCGACCGTCGTAAAGTTCATCCGCCCAGAGCACGTTGCTCAGCAGATTCGTGTCACAGAAAATCAACCGCCGCGCCCGCGCCTCCGCCGCACTTTCGTTGGCCAGTTGTCCGCGCGCGATCGTTGCCAAATCCCACGCGGAAATCTCACCGCCGCGCGCATCCCAAAATGCCCGCACATATTCCTCCGCCCATGGCTCGTCGTAGTGCGCCGCCAAGGCCTGCGCCAACATCGACTTGCCAGTCGATTCCGTGCCGAACACGACCACGCGCCGGATCATATCGACGCCTCCGTGCGGCCGTTGTGCTCGCGCCACGATTGCAGCCAGGCGCGATGTCCGCCCCACGCCATCCCGCAGAACAGCGCGTAAAGCACCGCGAACCAGTAAAGCTCCTTCATCCCGAAGATCACCACCGCGACCACGTCGACCACCAGCCAGCAGAGCCAGTTTTCCAATTTCTTGCGCGCCTGCAGCCATTGGCCGACCAGACTGAACGCACCGATGAAGGCGTCGCCGTAAGGCAACGCGGCGTCCGTGTGCGTCGCCAGCAGCCAGCCCCAGCCGAGATTGATCGCCGCGCCCGCCACGATGGCCGTTGCGATCCCGCGCGCGCCCAGTCGAGTTACCGGGATGCGCGCATCCTTTTCCGGGCCGCCGTGAGTCCAGTGCCACCAACCGTAGATCAGTGCCGCGACGAAGACGCCCTGCAGCATCATGTCTGCGTAAAGCCGATAGTCGTGAAACAGGACCGCTGAGAGCGTTACCTGCACGATTCCGACCGGAAACGCCCACAGGTTCTGCCGGATCATCAGCCACACGCCGACAATGCCGAGCAGCGTCGCCGTCTGCTCCAGCAGACTCGACGCCAGCAACCCCTGCACGATGCCATCGATCACGGTTTCCACGACCGCTCTGCAAAAGGCAGCGACCGCGCCGACGCAATCCTGCGCTGCACGCTCACGGCGTCGCGCAGAACGCTTCCAGCGCCTCGCGCGTGATCACATGCCGCGCACTGCAGCGCGGACAACGGATCTCGATCGCCGGATCGCCGGCGAAAAGTTCCTCGCCCTGGGTTTTGAAAACCGGCGCCAGCACTTCGAGCATGCGACGCTGATTACAGCCGCAGTGCCAGCGCTGGATGCGGCGCTCCATCAGGTTCGTCGTCTCCGTTTCGTGGATACTTGTGATCTGGTCGACGGTCAGGGCCTCGAACCATGCCAGATCGCAGTCGGGATGCTCGCTCACCAGCGCAAAGGTTTCCTCGGCCAGTTGAAAATAACGGGCGCCCCGCTGCTCACTCTGACGATAAAACGCCTCGACCGCGACCAGGGGATCGTTGCCGGCAAAACTCACCGAGCTGCGACGCTTGGGCTGTTTGCCGCGAATCAAATCCGCATAGAACAGATTCTCCGGCAGCTCCTTCACGTTCTCGTCGAAAACGCGCCCCGTTACCGCGCCGTTCTCGTTGTCGCCGGTGAGAAACAGATTCACCAGCGGCTGCTGGAAATTGATCGTCCACGCCGTCATCTCGTTCCACGGCCGCGACGCGCAGTGCAACACGAAGCCGGCCAGCGCGCGCTTGAACATCGCGTCGTGCTCCGGGGCGGGCTTGATGCCGTGGTCGTTGAGGTGGAGATAGTAGTCCACAAACAGCGGCCCGAAGTCGGCCACCGCCAGCAACACATTGCGCTCGCGCACAAAATACGTCCGAACTTCGAGTCCGGATTCGGCGTCGTTCACGGGAGTGGAGGCATCGCTGCTCATCAGCGTCACCAAAACCGCCCCCGCCCGCTTGTCCACTCCGCAGACGGATTGCCGCCACTCCACCTCCGCGTAGTCATGAAGGTTGCGTCACAGCGGGCAAAGCAGCCGAACAGGAATTGAAATTAAACCGCGACGCAAAGAGACACGAAGCGGTCAGCCCGGATATAAATGAGGCGAATGGCCGCCTTGGTCTCGCCATAGCCGAGTCAACTTCGCGAAGCTTCGCGCTCTTCGCGGTGAAAATCCCGCTTTGGGGATGACGGGCGTAAGTCTCTGGGCGGATTCGTTGAAAAACAGTCCTCGATCCTGCCATGCAATGCCTTGTCACGGTTCATGAATCGGCGGTGCCACTCCGCACCACCGGTCAACGCACCCGCGCCCCGGCCGCCAGCAGCAACTCCCGCAATACCCCACGATGACAGCGCGACTCGTCCTCGCAGTAACATCCGATGGAAAAATCCGTCTCCTGCGACATTGCCGCCAGCAGGGCGATGTCATGCCGCGCCGCCGGCGTCCCCATCTCGGTCCGAAACCGGCGCACAAACGCCGCCCATTCACGATCCGTCCTCGCCGCCAGCGCGGCCTTCATCGCGTCCAGACTGGGCGCGAGATTGGGAAACCAGACATCGTAGAAATCGCGTTTCGCAAATTCGCTCTTCGGCACGCCGCGTGGTGGACGCCGCACGGTGCCGATTCGCAGGCCTTCGTCCTTTGCCCGCGGGCTGCCCAGTCGCACAATGCTGATGCTCATGCCCGACAGTATGGAGCCGGCAACCGATCGCTGGCGACTCCATCCGCACCGACAAACCCACGGCTCAACTGATCAACAGCAGCCGCGGCGGCGATCCCGGCGCGGGACTCGGCGCCCGGTGCACACAGGGCGGAACCGGACTGCCCGGACATTGGTTGGCGATGCGCCACAGGTTGCCCAACCCGAAATCGAACGGCACCGCGCCCGCCGCCGCTTCGTAATGCAGGTCGTAAAAATGCTCGCGCAGGAAGTCGCGAAACCCGGCGTCATCCGCGCCGCCGTATTCACGCAGCAACGACGCACGGATTTCCGGCACCTCCGGACACAGCCGCGCCTCGGCGGTGCGCAGCCCTTGGCTCGCCGCCGTCAGGTAGCTGCACAGATAGGTGTCCACAATCACCGGCGCGGCGTCGACATGCCAGGACTGCACGTCTGTCGTCACCGGCCCGCCCGATTCGTCCCGCGGCAGGGCGCTGAAACAGTCCAGCGACGGCTGCAGCCCACGCTCCGTAAGCCGGCGCAGGTCGGCAATGAGTTCGGTCCGCGCCTGTTGTCCGCCCGGACCCAGCGTGAGCGCCATGAGGTCCTCTTCGTCGAGCGTGGTAACACCGTCACCGCCGCCGATCGCAACGACCTGCGCCGCGACTTCGGCAAAATCCCCGCGCAATTCGCGCGCCCAGCACAACGCGTTGACCTCACCCGCAAACGGGGTCGAAATCAACTCTTCAAAACTACCCACCACCTGCACGCAGGCATACGCCGCCCACCGATCTTCTGATGACATGGCGCATGCTGATATCGGATTTCCCCAACCGCACCATTCCGAAAAGCGAACGCGGCAGTATTGCCCACGAAACACACGAAAGGACACGAAATAGCTATTCTCTCCGCGAGGGAATTGGCTGCTTTGGTTTGGGATATATTTTCGTGTCTTTTCGTGTGTTTCGTGGGCAACCAGGCAGTCGCTCACTGCCGGACTCGTGTCGCTTTGACGGCGATCGCTTCCAGCAGGGCGTGCCGCTGGGCTTCGCCGGCATCGAGGGCCGCCGGGCGGCGGCGCAAGGTGAGGCCGTTTTCCGTCTGCACCAGCAGGCCCCAGCCGGCCGGGATTTCCGCCTCGGCAAAGATGTCGTCGGCCACGACCAGGTAGAGAAAGTCCGCACTGCGGTAACGCAGCATTTTCGAAAACTTGGTGCCGGCCAGCACCCGTCCCTGCACCGTCGCGATCTCCGTCAACAGGTGGTGATAGGTCTTGTGCTCCAGCCCGCTGAAATCCCATGCATCGTATTCAGGAAACAATGACTCGCCGCGACGCAGGTCCGGACGATGCGAGCCGATCAACGTTTCCAATTGCTCCCGACGTGCGATCAGCTCCGCCAGCCGTTGCCGGGTCGCGTCGTCGTCATGCGCATCCTTGAGCAGATCGGCCCGCGCCTGTTTGCATTCGAAGACCGCACAGCGCGCGTCCGCGCCTTTTCCGATGGCGGCGACATCCGCCCGATAACCGCTGCGCGGCACCCGCACTTCCTCGGTCACGATGACCAGTCCCTGTTCGCGGGCCCAGGTCGCGGCCCGGCGTTTGAGTTCGCGATGCGCCGGTGTCTCGCCCCGGCCCGCGGTCACTCCGCCGCTCCGTTACCCGATTCCCGCGGCGCCGAGGAGATCGCCACGCCGGCCGGAAAGTGCGCCGCCAAGGCCCGCTCCAGATCAGGGAGGCGGACCGGCTTGGCCAGAAAATCGTTCATCCCCACCTCGAAGCAGCGTTGACGTTCCTCTTCCAGCGCCGCGGCGGTGAGCGCCACGATAGGAAGCCGCGACGCGGCCCGCCGCACCGCCGAAGGATCGTCGACCCACGAGCGCAGCCGGCGCGCCACTTCCCAGCCATCCATCTTCGGCATGTGGCCGTCGAGCAGCACCACGTCGGGCAGCGGCGGACGTTGCAACGCGTCCAGCACTTCCTCGCCATCGGTCGCAACGACGTAGCGACAGCCGAGCGCGTTGAGCTGTGCGCTGAGAATGCGCAGATTAACGGGATTGTCTTCGGCCAGCAGCACGCGCAGTCCGCGGGGCATCCGGCGCAACGCGGTCGGATCGACCTCCTCGTTCTCCGTCGGAGCCGCCTCCAGAGACAGATCGAAACGGAAACACGAGCCCTCGCCCACCACGCTGCTTGCTGTCAGCCGCCCACCCATCAATTCAACCAGCCGGGAGCTGATCGCCAACCCGAGCCCGGTGCCGCCATACAACCGTGTGGTCGAGGAGTCCGCCTGCGTAAACCGCTCGAACAGCCGCCCCAGCGTCGCCGCATCCATGCCGATGCCGGTGTCCTCCACCGCAAACCGCACCGCGCCCTGTCCCGCCGTATCCAGTTCGTCGTTACACCTCGTGACCCGCAGGGCGACCTGACCGCCGGAGCGAGTGAATTTGACGGCGTTGGAAAGCAGATTGAGCAACACCTGTCGCAGGCGAAAACTGTCGCCGCGCACCGCCTCGGGCAGCCCTTCCTCCACGTGCCAGGCCAGCCCGACGCCGCCGCCCGCCGCGCGCGCCGCCACCAGGCCCACACAGTCGGCCACCAGCGGTTCGAGCCGAAAGACATGATTTTCCAGGGAGAGTCCGCCGGCCTCGATCTTGGAATAGTCCAGCACGTCGTCGATCAGCCGCAGCAACAGCTCCCCTGAATCGGCGATCAGCCGCACATCCTCCGCCACCGCCTCCGGCAAATCGGTGCGCCGGCGCAACAGGTCGGCCGTGCCCACCACGCCGTTGAGCGGCGTGCGGATTTCGTGGCTCATGTTGGCCAGAAAATCGCTCTTCACCCGCAGCGCTGACGAGGCCTTTTCCATCGCCGCCTCCAGGTCGCTCGTGCGTTCGGCCACCAGCCGCTCCAGATCGTCGTTGAGCGCCCGGGTTTCCCGCAGCGCTTCTTCGCCGCGACGGTGCGCCGCCTCCAGCATCACGCGAATGGTGAACCCCATGAAGAACACCAGACCGAGCGTGAGCGACCCCTCGCGGCGCATCGCCTCGACCGCCTGCTCCACCCCCACATCGGCCGGCAGCGTTCC
>CBINJL010000079.1:0-9240 GCA_966250925.1 uncultured Opitutus sp.
TGCCCTGGAGCTTGGCGACCACGAGGCCGCCGACGCAGCCAAGGCGAGGTTCCTGGACGCCTCAACCAAACTCAAGAGGAGACCCAATGCCGAAAGGAAGTAGACGATTTGTTCAGGTCGAGGTCGACTTCTACCGCCACCGAAAAACGCTACGGCTCAAGCGCCGGATTGGCGTGGACGCATACTGGGTCCCACCGCGGCTTTGGGCCTACTGCATCGAGCGAGAGAACGCCGATATCACTGAATTTGATCCAATGGACTTGGCCGATATTCTGGGATACGAAGGCGACCCCGTCGCTTTGGTCGAGGCACTCGTCGACGCTGGCTTCATCATCGATGTTGACGGTCGCCGTGTGGTCGCCGGTTGGGACGAACGCTACGGCGAAGTCTTCGCGTTTTACGCAGACCGTGCACGCCGCGCCGCAAATGCTCGTTGGAACCGCGACCAGCCTCCGTCTTCAGAACAGAGACCAGAGAAGAAGGAGACCAGAGGAGAGGGAGACAATAATAGGAAGCATGACCAAGCATCCTTCAAGAATGCTACAAGCATCGATGAAGCATCCGATTCCTGCTTGTTGATCTACGATGCCTATCCTCGCAAGGTCGCTCGCAGTGCCGCATTGAAAGCCATCAACGCCGTCCTCCGTGGCGGCATGGCATTCGATGCTCTGCTCGCCCGCACCCGCGCCTACGCCAGCGCAACCGCCCACTGGACGGCCCACGACCAACAATTCATCCCGCATCCTGCGACGTGGTTCAACCGCGGGTCGTTCGACGACGATCCGGCAACGTGGGAGCGCAATTACGCCGGCCCGCACCACCAACCCGCCCCCACCGCCGAGGACCACGTCCGTGAATCCGCCGGCTGGGGTGAGCCCCGATAGTCCTGGTCAGGCGTTTCGACACATAGGATGCAAACGAAGACAGCCTCGATTTTGAATGATGACCGTCACCAGCGAACTATTGAAACCACACACCACCTTGCCTGTGTTTCTGGTCGGCACCGTCGACGATGTTGCCGACGCGATTACAGCGGGCTTGGACATGCGAACACCATTCAACCTCGAATTTGAGAATGTCACCATCGGAGGTATCCGCGCACAGCACGCTGGCAACGAGATTCAGGTAAATACCCCGGCCATCGAAAATCACGGTAGGTCAGGACTAGGTATCCGTGCCTGGTGGAAATTCGAGCAAGGTTGCATCCGGACAGCACAGCTCAGGATTGGCTGTGAGACCGTTCGAATCACCGCGGGAACGGTTGCCAACCCCCGAGCCTTAAGATGTCTCCTGCGACTCGGCTATCGGATCGACGATGCCGAGAATAGAGCGGTCATCGAAGCATTTCGTGAACTTGAACGGATGACGGGATACGACATGATCCCAGACAACTACGTCTCCGGCCTGGGATGCAGTGCTTCAAAAGCATTCACCGTAGGCAAGCGCACGCCCAAGCCTGTTCTGTAGTGGTGTGTATGATACAAGAGCGATGCGCCGCGCAAACTTTGTTGTCCGCCTGCCTGTATCAACATTTGGGATACACCCCCCCCCTCAAGGAATCTTTTTACAATTCAGACCACGGACGCAGGTTCCGCGGCGGGGCGTCGTTCATTCGTATGGAGGGCGCGAACGCGAACTACACTTTCGGTAGGGGGACGCGACCCGGAAATCCCGCCTCTCATGTGGAAACCCAATCGTCGGCACCAGAGGCTAGCCTGACACCGGATCAGGCGAACAAGCTACTCAAGCGCGACATCGCGAACCTCGTGAAGAAGGTCGCGAGCGGTCGCACTCTGTCGGCAACTGAGCGAGCCCATGTCACCGCCAAAGCGGAAGGCGACGCACAGGCGGAAGGCGGGGGCCGTTGGGCTCGCAACACCGTCGACCTCGCGAAGGCGCTCGGCGTGCACCGCACGACGATCCACGGCTGGCGACGGGAGAAAGGTGCCCCCTCGGCGGCGACGAATGGGCGCCACGACATCGAAGCCTGGAGGCAATGGATGCGTTTAAACGGCAAGAAAGCCGGGACTCAGGCGGACCCTGATCGCGCCGAACTCCAACGCAGGCACCTCGCCCTTCAATGCGACCGGCTGGCGGTCCAAATTGCGGAACTGAAGCGTGAATACACGCCGAATTCGCAGGTCGCGGCCGAACTCCGGTCAATGATCGGGGGGGCCCACGCGCATGGGGTGACGATGCCTGCGGCTCTCGCCCCGCAACTCGCCGGCCTGACCGTTCCCGAGATCGAAAAGCGATTGCGGGCGTGGTGGGATGGGTTCTGCACGGCGATCCACACCGGCGCGGTAGCAATGTCCTGAGACTGATTCGGCTACACACGCCAGCGAGAGGAAACGGAAATCGCGCAACGGGTGATACAACACACCCATGAATCCGACCGCCACATTCACCACCATCGCCGCCATCGCCCGCGATGCCGGTTTGCCGGACGCCTCCGCGAGAAAGCGTGCCGCAAAGGCTGATCTGCTCCCCGACGCCGAACTGCTCATCGGCCCCGGCCGTCGGGTTCCCCTCTTCAACATTGGCCGCGCCGACACCATCGCCAATGTCCTTGGTGCACCAATGAAGCGACTCTCAGCAGGGGATATGCGATGAGCGGGGACAGTAATCGTCGCAACGAAATACTGGTCGAGTTAGGTGAACGCTCCCACTTGTTGTCGGATATCCTTCTCACGCGACAGAGTGGCATTGAGACCTTCGAACTGGCTCGGCGCATAAATACCGAGGCAGCGACGACCCTCGCCGAAACCGAAAACCTCGCGGCCTTCTGGCGCGAACACTGCGGACGATGCCAATCGATTGAGGACATCACCATGGATGAACTCGCCAAACTTGAACGGACTGAGAGTCGGACACGGAACCGCATCGCTGAACTCCAGGATGAACTCCACCAACTCGAATCCACTCACCTTTCTTATGACTCTCGCTGAGCAAATCGAAACGTTGACGGCCCACATCATGCAGGCGGCTCAGGACCAAAAGGACACCTGTGAAACAGCAACTCTTTCCGACCGGATCAAGTCACTCACATCATTGCTCGACACGATGACGAGCAACCGGACCGTGGCGGCTGGCTTCGCTCTCATGCTCTCGCATGTGTCCCAAGATGCTATCCAATTGCGCGCAGAAGTAAAACAGCAGCAGGCGGCGTTGATCGATGAAAAGCTGTCGAGGCAGCAGGCTATCGACGCCGCTGTCCGAGAGGCCGAAAAACGGGCAACGCAATCACGGGAGGCTGATGACGACGAATTTCAGGACGCGGTCATGACGGAGGCCGTAAGAATGATGGCAATGGTTGGCCAACCCGAAGCCGCCGGTCACGACGCGAAGTCGACCGGGGCGTCGGGCAGCGAAGGCCAGCTAACCGGCCTCGCCCGCACATGTAATTTTATCAGGACACAAAACGCCGCCGCCTCTGGCGACCGACTGTCACAGTCTATCCGAACCGTTTAAACGATGAGTAACCCAGACTCCAAAATCAAAGACGCGGTCGACCGCCTACACTCACTGGTCGCAGCCAAAAGAGCACAGACCGAGAAGAAACTCGATGACGCAAACGCAGCGAGGGCCGCAGTTGAACGAGAAGCCATCCATCTGGCAGAAATTGAAGCCGGCTACGCCAAGCTTGTCCGAGATGTTTTCGAAATCCGCCTGAATCGAGGACTCTACACTGAAGTTGTTGCTAACGCCGAGCAGAGTCTAACCGACAAACTATCCGGCATCGCTGAACACCTGGTGACCGAGCGAGGACTCGATGACGGCGCAGGTAACCGTATCAAATACGACAACCCTGCGGCTGATCGGATAAAGATCATCAACGCTTATGACGAAATCGTGCGATGCGAACGCATCGTCGCTGATTCCGAGCGTGTGCTTGCCGTCCTCGACTCCGCCATTGCGGCAAAGGAGAAGGAGATCACCGACTACGCAAAGCTGCACGGTCTCGCGTAACACTTAGACCGCCGATACCTCCGCGAGGGTGTCGGCGGTCGCCCCCGCCGAGCAGGACCAAGTCCCCTGCCGGCGGGGTATATTCTTGAGATATCACATAAGATGAGCGGCAAAAGCGACAGCGCCGAAATCCTGCTGAAGATCAAAGCGGAGATGGCCGAGCTGACCAAGGCTCGGGAGGAAGTCGTGCGCTTTCGAGTCGATTGGGACTCGTTGAAGAAGCAGACCAGCGCACAGGCCGTCGAAATATCCAGACTCAACACTGCGATCAAAGCCCAGGGTGTCGAATGGCGTCGTGCTGCGCAGGATGTTGTGCGGGCTCGCGGTGCGTTCGGTGGAATGCGTAACGAACTGTCGGCCACCGACCGTTTGTTCGGTTCTCTGAAAGGGAACATGGGCGCATTGTTCGGCGCCGGTCTTGGGGTCGGAACCGGCCTCGCAGCGGCGACAACTGCAATCGCCGCGATCCGCAGTGCGATTACGGCCACCATCGGTGAAGGTGTGCGCTTCAACGCCATCCTCGAACAGTCGCAACTCGGCGTCGGCGCCATCCTGAAGCAATTCTACCCGACTCGATTCAAGACCTTCAACGACGCGCTCAAGGCCAGCGCGGGAGTCATCGACGAGTTGAAGCAGCGGGCGTTGGAAAGTCCGGCCAGCTTCGAGCAACTGCTGACCTCCTACCAGAGCACCGCGGGTGCAATGGCGGCGGCAAACATCCCGCTCGAAAAACAGGTTAACCTGATTCTCTCCATGTCCCAGGCGCTGGCGGGCCTTGGCATCGTGCAAGAGCAGATGATGCAGGAAACGCGCGCGCTGTTGACCGGCAATATCGACCGAAACGCCCTCGCAGCGAAGATCCTCGGAATCACCGGCGCCGACATCACTGCCGCGCGTCAGAAGGGCCAGCTTTACGAATTCCTGACCGAGAAATTGGCCGCGTTCAGCGAAGCCGCCCGTGTCGGCATGACTTCGATCACGACGCTGGAATCGAACTTGGGCGATGCTCGGACGCAGGTTGCTGCCGAGGCTACCGAGGGGCTGACCGAAGCGTATCGCGAACTGCTCATGGCACTCACGCAGTTGGTGCAGTCGGACGGATTCAAGAAGACCCTCACCTTCCTCGCGAGCATGACTGCTGGCGTCGTCAGCAACGCGACAGCCTTGGTCGAAGCCATGGGCGGAAAGGCCCCCAACGTCGTGCAGCGTCACGACAATGAGAGCTGGCAGAAGTTCTTGGCGATGTCGTCCGGCGTCGACTCCCCGAAAGCAATCACGGATGCCCGGAACTTCGCTGCCGGTCGCATCTCGGAAGCAGAAGGGCGTGCGCGACTAATCCGCGCCAACATCGCAGCCGGTCGATCCGGGCTCGCTGGCGAGCGTGGCAACACGCCGAGGGTTCGTCAGCTTGCCGAAGACGAAGCCGAGTTGGCACGCGTCGAACGATTGATCGCCGGCTACCGTGCGATCTCTGACGAATTGGAGCGCAGCGGCGCTGCGCAGGCCGAAAAGAACCGGTTGCAACGTGACGAGGACGAGCGCGACCAGATCAAAAAGGCGATGGACGAACGCGCCGCTCGCAACCGCGAAGAGGCGTTGAAGGGAATCGAAGCCCTCACGAAGCAGGCCGATGCCGCTTACCTCGAATCGCTGACGCCGACAGCACGCGTGTCGGAATACAACCGCCGTTTAAACGAGCTGCAAAACCGTATGTTTACGGATCGCCCAACGGCTACCGATTTCCTCGGCCCGGGCGATACCTCGGAGGAGGCGAAAGCAGAGGCACAACGTGCCGCCGTCGCCGCGTCCATGCGGATCAACGTCGAGATCGCTCGGTTGAAGAAGGAAATCCTGGCCGTCGAAAAAGGCATCACGGCCGAAACCGAACGGCAGAATGCAGAGGACGAGAAGAACCGCCGCAAAGCTCTCGATGCCGATCTCGACGCGAAAGAGCGCGCGCTCCGTATCGAGCTGGACAAGATCGCGCGCGAACGCGCCGAGGTTGAGAGCAACGCGTTGCTCACGACTCAAGAACGACGCCGGGAGAACCTGCGGTTAATCACCGCCGAACGCATCGAACTAGAGAAGTTCGTAAAGGTGCTGAATGACCAACTCGCGAAGGCGGGAACGCCGGAGGAAAAGCAGCTCATTCAGAGTCGGCTGGACACCGCGCAGGGGCGTCTTGCCGGCGTCCTTGGCGACGAAGGCGCGGCCTCGCAAGACCCGGCGCGTGGTCTCGACCGATTCCGCGTTCAGATTCGGGAGATTGCGCAGGAAGCCGATCCGATGTTCGACCTTTTCGACGCGGGATTCAACGGCCTGCGCAACGGTTTCACCAATGCTTTTGCTGAAGCCAAGAGCTTCGGTGATGGAATCAAAGGAGTCTTCAAATCATTCGCTTTGTCCATCGCCGAAGCCATCCAGCAGCTACTCGCGATGCGTCTCGCGATGAGCGTCATGGGGATTTTTGGCATGGGGACCACCGGAGGCGCTGGAGGGTTCGGAAGTCTACTGGGCGGGCTGTTTGGCGGCTCCTTTGCGGGCGGCGGCACCTTCCTTACCAAAGGAAAAACCAGCATCACCGTCGGAGACAATCCCGGCGGGGTTGAGCTAGTGTCGGTCATCCCTTTGTCCGGACGTGGTCAGACGAGAATCGCAAACCCCAACCGTATCGCAATGGCGGGCGGTGGGACCGCCATCGTCGACAACATGTCGTTCCAACGAGGCATGCGCTCCGGCCTCGGGGCATCGGCGGGCAGTGGCGATGCCGGAGCATTCGGACAGCCCATCGTCTTTAATCAGACGCAGACGATCAACGTCTCGACCGGCGTCCAGGAAACGGTGCGCGCCGAGATCATCGGACTCGGACCTGTATTCAAAGAGATGGCCGTGCAATCGACCCATGAGGCGATCCGCGACGGACGAATCCGGCTATTTTAATAGCGATTCGGCGCCAACTTGGGGCGTCCTAAAATGAATTCCTACCGAAACCGGATCACGCAAAATTGGTATCTGACGCGTGAAGCGCACACCGCGCTTTTTGTAACGCTCGCGAAATTGGAACCCAAAGCGTGGTGGGGCGACGACACCCCGGACGCGGAGACCGTTGATTACAAGCGGGTCAACGGCGTAGCCGTTTGCCCGATACACGGGATGATGGTCGTCCGGCCGGATCGCTTCGAAAAGAAGTATCTCGGAATGACCTGCATGCACGAAGTCGCAGACATGCTCACGCGTGCATCGTCGGACCCGTCAATCACCTCCGTTCTGTTGGACATCGACTCGCCAGGGGGCACGGTGACCGGCACCCCGGAACTGGCAGACTTGGTCGCGACAATCGACCGACACAAAAAGCCAGTCTGTGCGTTCAGTGATTCGCTGATGTGTTCCGCTGCATACTACGTCGGCAGTCAGGCTCGACGTGTGTTCGGAACGAAGTCGGCCATCGTCGGAAACGTGGGAACCGTGCTATCGTTTTTCGACTACTCAGGGATGCTCGAAAACCTCGGCATCAAAGCGGAACTCTTTCGCAACGAGGACAGCCCCATTAAGGGCGCCGGCTTCCCCGGAGTTGCGCTGACCGAAGCGCAACGAGCGTTCTTGCAGGCGAGTGTGAATGAGAGCGGCGCTGACTTCAAACGAGCCGTGTCGGCGAAGCGTCACGTCGAACCGGATGGCATGAATGGTGGCTGGTATTCGGGACCGCGCGCCGTCGCGCTGAACCTGATCGACCACGTCGCATTATCGCGTGGCAACGCCATCGAAGAGGTCAATCATGCTTTCGGTCGACGTTCGTATATCACGCCCGCCCACTTTGCATTATGACCGTCATATCCTGTTCCGCAAGAATCTCCTCCCTTCCGAAAGAGGGATGCGGTAGGGCTTTCCAGCGCGCAGCGTTCGGATGATTTTCACGCGGCACCGGTCGGAGACCCAATGCGGGTTGCGGCCGATCACAGCGGCGAAGGTCTTTACCGTATGATAGCCGCGAGCCGCGGCGGTCAACTTGGCTTGCCGAGCCTCTGAGGCGTCTTTCGGCAACGTGATTCGGTCAGTCAATGCATCGGCCAATCGTTCCTGGACCTGAACAATACGATCCCTGATATCATTGAGCAAAACGGCGCCGTCTTTACCTCCGGAAGTCTCAAGTTCCGAGCGCCGTCGCTCCTTCGCTGAGAGAATCAACGACGACAACAGTGAGGAAAATGAAGGCAAGCCGAGGTCACGGGCCAACGTCGCGCCGGCCGCATGAATAGAGGGGGGTAAGGAAACATTGTAGCGCTTATTCTTCTCAATCGTTGCCGTGGTCGTGGGCTCAATGCTCATAGCGTTTAAACGGGTTGAATGCTGGGGATATGAAAAAGCCCCGCCTGACTAAGACGGGGCCAATTTGAGAGTTGGTGGGCTTGATCGATCACGCGCGGGAACGTCGGAGCTTTGCCACTCGGCGCACATGTTCAGTGACCAGAGGCGACACTTGGCATTCGCCCAACTCTACGAGGAACGCCATTTGTTGATCTGACGGCATGCGTTGGACAACGAGGCGCAACGCAAATTCGAGTGAGTTAATTTGCCGACCGGTGGCGGTGGGTGCTGGCTCTGGAACACGAGCTGAAGCCAGAGAACGCGAACGACGAGAAGAACTACGGAGGGATGACATTTCCATGGGATGAAACACCGACATAGGCTGTCGGAGATGCCTGTTGCTCACCAAAGCATGCAGGGATGAGCACACCTGCTGCCCTCAACATGAGGGCGTAAACCAGCAAAGAACCCGGCCCTAATTCCGGGTTGGTCGCACCGGATGGGAGGCCGCTCACTGGGCTTTGGTCGGATGGATAATGTCGTTGTTTGGATGTCCTTGAGGACAAGTATGATACTGGGAAATTCAGGGCTTCAAAGCAAGGGTTTTCCCAACAATTCCCAACAGAAACACTTCCTGAAAAGGTCTTGTTTTTCATGATTGATCCACGGAGGCTTAGTTACCGCTTCCTTTACAACCCCCTAATTGGCGGGATTTTGCCCGATTTTTCTCGATTTTTCCGAAACAAGACCTTGGGTTCGACCCCCACCCCGGGCACCATATTTCTCCGCCTAGCGGGTTCGGTTTCAGAACGAGGTTTCCCCAAAATCGGGGTGCATTTGCCCGCGCGTTTCTACGCTATAAGACCGTCGAGCTTGGCCCGGCTCCATTCCTCGCGGCTGCTTGAACACCCCGATTTCTTCTGGGCAACGCGCAACGCTGTTCGCACGCCCGGCGCCCATCCCGTT
>CBINJL010000080.1:0-9223 GCA_966250925.1 uncultured Opitutus sp.
GTCTACGAACTGCACAACCACTCCGGCCGACGCTACTTCGGTATCTCTTCGGACGTCGAAACCCGTCTCGCCCAACACAACGCCGGCGAGTCCACCTGGACCGCCAAGTTCCGCCCTTGGACGCTCGTTTGGCATAGCCGTGAACTCTCCCTCGGCGAGGCCCGCAAACTCGAAAACAAACTCAAACGCCAGAAAGGCGGCGACGGCATCCAGGCGCTCAAAGCCGCCTTTTCCCCCGGCTCATAATCCCGCGGCCGCGGGATCCTGGGTTCAAATCCCAGCCCTGCACCCAATTTCACTAAAACCCGATCCGGTCCGCCGATCGGGTTTTATTGTGCCCCATGTATCGCGTCTACGAACTGCACAACCACTCCGGCCGACGCTACTTCGGTATCTCTTCGGACGGGGTAAAATGAGAAACCACCGGCACGCTCCACCTCCGGCTCCACCGTCAATTGCAGTGGATTTCCATCAGTCAACTGTCGCGAATTTCATGGCTCTCTTCCGTTGCGGCATCAGCCCCTCCCCCACACGCAGGGGCTCGCCCGCGCGGAGAGGACGTCGACACCCTGGCTTGCCGAAAACACCTCGCCTATATCGCGGTCGATATCGGTCGTATTCATTTATTCCCTACATAAAATATTCTGCGCGTTGCATCAGGGCTTGCTCCGGCATTCCAAAAGGGGCTCGGCCTGCAAGACAGTTGCTCCATGGACAGTTACGATGGGACGCAAGCGGTGTCACACCGCCCCGCCTTCTTCCCCGTTTTATCCCCTCCCCATCCCCCTTCGACGTGCGCCCGCAATCGTTGCTGACGACCAAGCTCCGCGATGCCGCGGCGCCGCCTCCGAACGCACGACCATGAGCCCGCCCCAGCCCTTCTCCCTCAATCTTGTGCCGCGCTCCAACGCCCGGCTCCACCTCACCGCTCCTCCGTCCCTTCATCTGGGTGGCTCCTTCCTCGCCTTGTGGCGCGATGGCTATCGGTTCATTGAAAACCGCTGTTGGGCGCTGGGCGCCGACGCCTTTCGAACCCGCTTTTTTTGGCGCAAAACCATCTGCCTGAGCGGACCCGAGGCGGCGCGATTGCTGCAATGCGAATCCCGGTTTCGGCGATCCGAGGTCTGCCCCGCCCCCACTCCTCGCATCTGGGCGCTCGAGCGGCTGACCACGCCGCAAATCCACAGTCTCGCCGATCGTCTCCGCACCGAGTTACTGGCCAGCCTTCCCGGCTGGAGCAACCACCCGCGCCTCCGCTTGATTTCCGCCGTGCGCGAGATCCTGCTCCAAAGCGTCTGCTCCTGGGCCGGCATCTCCCTTTCGCCCCGCGAGCTCCGGGAGCGGGCCATCCTCGTCAAGGCCGTGATCGACGGCGACGGGCTCATCGGGCCGCCGCGCTGGCGGGCTCACATTGCCTGGGCGCGCTGCGAGCGCTGGCTGGCCCGGACCATCGGCGACGCCCGCGACCAGGACCGCTCCTTCCCGCAGGACGCGCTGCTTACCCGCATCGCGTCCCATCGCGACGAGACCGGGACCATGCTGCCCGCGAAGGCAGCCGCGGCGGAACTCTTCAACGTGATCCGCCAGGTCGTGGCACTGGACCGTTTCATCGTCTTCGCCGCGCTCGCCCTGTATCGGTATCCAGAATCTCGCGACGCGCTGGTATCCGGCCGGATCAGACCCGAGGCGTTCGCCCGCGAGGTCCGGCGCTACTACCCGTTTCAACCCTTTCTGGTCGCCCGCGTGCGACGGGGTTTTGTCTGGCATCGCTGGCACTTTTCGCCGGGACGGCGGGTGCTGTTCGACCTCTACGGCATCCAGCGTGATCCGCGCATCTGGACCACGCCCGCCAGCTTCGCCCCCGAGCGATTTCAAACCGCCGGGCTACCGCCCGATCCCACGACGCCTCCCACCGGCGACGCCGCGCTGCCCGCCCCGCACAGTCCCAACGAAGCGCTGGCTCTCGCCCTGATGCAGCAGATCGTGCAATTCCTCGTCCACGACATCCGCTACGATGTTCCACCCCAGGATCTCACCATTTCGCTGCGGCGCATGCCCGCGCGACCGGCCAGCGGGCTGGTCATTGAAAACATCCATCCTTTGGTCACGATTCCGCCCGCACAAGTCCGACCGACGGAATCCTCCACCGATTCAAAATCCGTGCGCCCGCGTTCCAACTGGCTCGCCTCAAAAGTGCGTTGAAGCGCTGCAGGGCCGAAACGGGAAACACGCGCTTTCGCCGCATATCCATCACGTATCCGAATGTTTAATACATCTATTCAGCAACCGATTCCCCACATCCTCCCGGCAATAATCGGGGGCAGGATCGGGACTGAATCCGAGGGTCCGACTGGGCTGTCCTCCGCTGGTGCAAAAGCTACAATTGTGCGAAACTGTTCAGGACGAACGGCACTTCGCAATAAGTGCTATCGTTGCTCTGATTACCCCAATCCGACAAAATAGATCCTACGGTTGAAGCAGGGCCGCGACGGATGAAGCACCGTCGCGGCCCAATCGTTTATCGGCATTCGCATGGCGGATCACACCCTCATCCGCATCCGGCCTTCGCTTCTGAACATCATCCCAGAACGCGGAGGTCCCGAACGGATCGTATGCCTGCCCTTCGCCGACTTTGCGACCGTGATGTGACCACCTGCTTCGCCGACCGCCGCAATCGGGGATTTCCCCGATAAGGCCGAAAGCACCTCCCCCGATGCTCAAACCGACTGCGAGCCTCTAGGGTGCCCGCCCGCCACGACCGTAAATCCCGATGTCTATCAGAACTCTGCGCCGCACCGCCCGCTCCCAGCTTTTCCGTAAGGCTCGTGCCCCTGCTTCCCGGCGGCGGAACGGTTTGATGCATTGACCGGGATGCCATGGCCAGTCCCGCCGCGTCGCACACACCGCCTGCCCCGCTTTTGCGACATGCCGTCCCAATGCGGCCAAATTCTCCGGTAACGGCTCGACGGCCCCCAATCCATGACGTTTTTTGAAACGCAGCATCGTTCTCGTCAGGCCACCGCACCGGCCGATTCAGGCAACCCACCGACAATTAATCCTGTAGGCCTCATGCCTGCCAAAAAATCGTCAACGTCTTCGTCGTCGCACCCCTCGCGGGATACCGCTTCCGAATCTCCCGCAGCCGCGGAATCCGATGCCGGTATCGACGCACCGCGATTATCGTTTCCCGTCGTCGGTCTTGGGACGACCAACGGCGGACGCGACGCCGCCATCACCTTTTTTAAGAACGTCCCGCCGGCCCCGGGCATGGCGTTCGTTTTTGTGGCCACGTTTTCCGACGACCGGGATGATTCCCTCGCAGCCCTGTTGAGTCAGCATGCGTCGCTCCCCGTGCGCGAAGTGGAGACGAAGACCGCGATCGAATCCGATTGCATCTACCTCATCCGGCCCGCCCACCCGGTCCACCTCGTGGAAGGAAACCTCCAGCCAATCGCCTCGGAGACTGCCACGGAAACCACCCGCCTGCTGGACGAATTTTTCATTTCTCTCGCGAACGAACAAGGCGCGCGCAGCATCGCCATCCTGCTCAGCGGAACGGGAGGAGCGGGTGCGACCGGAGACCGGGCCATCAGAGCCGCCGGCGGACTTTGCATCGCCCAAGATCCACAAACGGCCGCGGCCCCTGCGATGCCACGCAAACTCATCGATCTTGGTCTGGCCGACTTGGTGCTGCCTCCGGCGGAAATGCCCGCGGTGCTGGTTGACTACGCCGGCCACGACTATGTGCGCAGTCCGCATCCGACCGAAATCGATCCTTCCGAACAGCAGGCCGTCGATGAGATCGTGAACCTGGTTCACGCCAACACCAGCCACGACATCTCCGGCTACAACATCCCGGCGGTATTTCGTCATGTGCAGCGACGCATGGCACTGCGGCGAGTCGGATCGCTCGACGACTACGTTAAACTGATGTGGCAGACTCCGGCGGAATCCAACGCCCTCGCCGATGATCTTCTGATCCACGTCACGGGTTTCTTTCGCGAACCGGAAAGCTGGCGCGTGCTGCGCGAGAAGGCGATCGATTGCCTGGTCTCATCGCGGCGCAACGGCAGCGCGTTGCGGGCCTGGGTCACCGCCTGCTCCAGCGGTCAGGAAGCCTACAGCCTCGCCATCCTCCTGCTCGAAGCGGCCCGCGACGCCGGCAAGAACTTTGACATCAAGATTTTTGCCACCGACACCGCCGAACGGTTTCTCAACCAGGCCCGCAACGGCATCTATCCGGCCGACATCGAACATGAAGTCAGTGCCGAACGACGCGAACGCTTCTTCGATCACGTGGATGGCGTTTATCAGGTCAAATCGAGCCTGCGCGACCTGATCGAATTCATCCCGCAAAATCTCACGCAGGATCCCCCGCTTTCCCGTGTCGATCTGTGCACCTGCCGCAACCTGCTCATCGACCTCGAACCCGAGCTGCAGCGGCGCGCCCTCGCCCGGATGCACCTCAGCCTGCGGCAAAACGGTATCCTGTTTCTTGGTGAAAGTGATCGGCTCCCGGTCGGTGGAAATCTCTTCGCGGCGATCGACAAATCCCATCGTATTTATCGCCGGGTGAGTCCGCGGCCCCAGACCGCCGGCCCCTTCCCTGAAAAAGGGATGGCCCCACGCGCAATCGACGAAAATGCGGCCGCGGATTCCGCCTCGCAACTCGCACGATCTGCGCTCGAACAAACCAAGGCGATGGCGGACCGCGCCTCACCGGCGGTCGCTCTCATCGATGGCGAGTTTCAGATCCTGTATCGCCACGGCCACACCCGCGCGTTTCGCGACCAGGTTGAGCCAACCACCGCCGGCAGCCTGCTGTCGCTGCTCCGCGAGTCGATGCATCGGGCCACCCGCACTGCACTCGACCGCGCCCGGCTGCAACGCACCCGAGTCAGCTCCAACGCCGGGTCCATCGACACTGCCGAAGGTCGGTTCAAGATCGAAATCGTGGCCGAGACGCTGGCCCACCAGTCGCCCGGCCTGCTGTTGGTGAGCTTTCACGACCGCCCGGCGGCAGCGGGCGGCGAGATGGCGGAGAACACGCCGCCGCCAAACGACCACCTCTCCAGCGAGCTGCGGCGCATGCAGGAGGAATTGCAAAGCACCATCGTCGAACTCAAGGCCAGCAACGACGAGATGCGTGCTTCCAACGAAGAGGTGAGCAACACCAATGAGGAGCTGCAGCACGCGAACCGCGAACTGCAGGAAAGCAAAAAGGAACTGCAGTGGCTCAACGAGGAACTCACCACCGTCAACGCCCAGCTGCAGGACAAGATGGAGGAGCTTGAGGAAATCACCAACGACCTCAGCAGCCTTCTCAGCAGCACTCACATCGCCGTGCTCTTTCTCGATCTTCATCTTCGCATCCGCCGCTTCACGCCGGCGATGGAGGAGTTGCTCGATCTTTCCCTCGCCGACACCGGCCGCACGATCGACGAGATCGCACGCAAGTTCCACGATGACGCACTCGACGGGGATATCGCCGCCGTCCTCGCCCACTTGAAACCGATCGAACGTGAGATCGTGAGTGAGCGCGACCGGGTCTTCGTGCGCCGCGTTCTCCCCTATCGCACCACGCAGAACCGCATCGGTGGCGTCGTGATCACGTTCGTCGACATCACCGTCCGCACCCGCCAGGCCGAAGCGTTGGAAGTCGCCAAGCTCGCCGCCGAACGCGCCAACAGCGCCAAGGATCACTTTCTCGCCAACGTCTCCCACGAACTGCGCACGCCACTTTCGTCGATCACCCTCTGGGCCAAGCTGCTCGAATCAAGCAACGGCAGAGATCCGGAAGGCGTGGAAGAGGCCGTGAATGCGATCAACAGCAGCGCCGAAGAACTCGGCTCACTCATCAACGATCTGTTCGACACCGCCCGCATCGTGGCCGGTCGTCTGCGGCTGGAGTTCAAACAGGTCGACTTCGCGTCGGTCGTCGCCGAAGTCGTCGAACGGCATCGCCCCTCGTCGCAGGACAAACAGCTCAACATCGCCACCCGCACCGATCCCGCGGTGGGAGTCGTGCGCGCTGATCCCGTGCGCCTCCAACAGGTGGTTTCCAACCTGTTGGGCAATGCGATCAAGTTCACCCCGGAAGGCGGCCGCATCAGCCTCGATTTACGGCGCGAGGGGGACAACGTTGTGCTGCAGGTGCAGGATACCGGCAAAGGGATCGAGCCCGGCTTCCTCGCCTTGATCTTCGAACGGTTCGGCCAGGCGACGACCGAACACGACGCCTCCACCGACGGTCTCGGTCTCGGTCTCTCCATCGTCAAACAACTGGTCGGATTGCACGGCGGCAGCGTCGAAGCGGAAAGCGCGGGCCGCGGTCACGGCGCCACCTTCACCGTGCGTCTGCCCATGCCGGCCCTCTCCGCTCCGGCCGTGTCCGATCACAATCCCGCCGAAGCAGTCGCGCCGCTCCTCAACGGTCGGCGCATCCTGATCGTCGAAGACTCCGAACCCAACCGCCGCGCGCTGACCGTGGCGCTCACGCGGGCCGGCGCAGAAGTTTCCACCGCCAGCTCCCTCACCGAAGCGGTGGGCAAAATAGACCAGGGCAATTTCGATCTCCTGCTGAGCGATCTTGGCCTGCCTGATGGCACCGGCTACGACCTGCTGCAACGGTTGCGCGACCGCGAAACACAGGAGCACGCGAGTGTGCCGATTCCCGCCGTGGCGCTGACGGCGTTCTACAGTCCGGAAGTGAAAACCAGAACGCTCGCCTCGGGTTTTGATCGTTGCCTTGGCAAACCGATCTCGCCGGCGGTGCTCTCGATCGAACTCGCCGATCTGCTCGACGCGTAGAGAAAACGCCACGCGTCCAACACAATCCTGAATCCGCAGTTTGCAGGAGGCGCTCTGCCGGAGACGGGCAAGCCACAGTCGCCGGCAAGCGACTCTTGCCTGCATTTCCGGCGCGGAGCCGGCTCAAGCCGGTCTCCCGATCGCCGATTTGGGAAACAGGACAAAGTGTAGTTGATTACCAACTACACCGTCCGGTGTGGCTCACATCGTCGTCTCACTGCGCATCCACTGGATGGCATGACGCACGAGCGTCGCTCCGTCCGGCAGGTTGAGCTTGAGCTTCAAGTGCTCGCGATAGGAGTCGATCGTCTTGACGCTGAGGTTGAGCTTCGCCGCGATCTGGCGCGTGCTGTGACCGTCGCCGAGCAGGCGGAAGACTTCCATTTCGCGATCGCTCAGGGTGTCGATCGGAAACGTCGCGGCCGCCGGTTTGGTGGCGACCAGGCGATGGACCATTTTGTCCTTCACCACATCGGCCACATACATCTCGCCGTTGAGCACGCGGCGGATGGCGGCGACCACTTTCTCGCCGGCCTCCTGCTTCATGACGTAACCCAGCGCACCGGCGCGCAACGCACGTTCGGCGTAGAGCCGCTCGTCGTGCATCGACACCACCAGCACCGGCAGGTTGGGCATGATCGATTTGAGATTTTTGATGAATTCCAATCCGCTGCTGCCCGACTTGAGACTCAAGTCGGCCAGCAGCACATCGGGTTTGAGACGCTGCACGGCGTCGAAGGCGGCTCCCGCCGAGGCTGCTTCTCCGCAAACCTTCAGATCGGTTTCCCGCTCGATGAGATGACGAATTCCGGCACGCATGACCGGGTGATCGTCGAGCACGAAGATCGTTTGAACTGACGAGGATTCGCTGGTGGTGTTCATGTAGTTATGCTGGATCGTTTTTGACCGATGCAGCGCTGCGCCACCGACAGGTTACCCGCGTCCCCTGCCCCGGTGTCGACGTGACTGAGAGTTCGCCGCGCATCAGGCGCGCCCGGTGTCGCATGAGAGTAAACCCCAGCGACGTCCCGGGCTTCACCCGCGCAGGATCGAAACCAGCACCATCATCGGAAATAACGAGTTCGCGCCGCGCGTTGTCCAATCGCAGCACCACGGTCTGGGCGTGGCCGTGGCGCACGGCATTGGTGACCGCTTCCTGCACCATCCGGGTGAGATGGCGGGTGTCTTCAGTGGACAGCGGAAACGGATCAGGCCCCGCCTCGATCCGCACCGCGACCGGTTGCAGGCGCATGATCTGTTTCGCCATCTCGCGCAGGGCCGGCTCGGGAGCGAGGCCCTCGTAGGCGCGGGTGCTGTGACCGTGCGCAATTTCACGTGCGACATTCAGCGCCTCCTTGGCGCCGCCGACCAGTTGGGCGACTTCCTGAGCGAACTCCGGATAGGTTACCACGACCGAATTTTGCAGCGCCGTGGCGTGACAAATGAGACCGGTCAAATGCTGGCCCAATTCGTCGTGGATCTCCGCGGCGAGTTCTTCGCGGGCATTGTCCTGCGCCGCCAGAATCTGCTCCTGTAACTGTCGGCGAATCGAAAGATCACGGACAAACCAGACCGCTCCGCCATCACCGCTCGGCCCGGCAAACCCTTCGCCGATCCAGGACGGCAGCAAGGCCTCGGTCTCGTCATCCTCCGACAGCTCCACTTCGAACCGCGCGGAGCCGCCCGTCAACGCGACGCGGATGGCGTCAGCCGCCGCCGGGAAAAGGTCAGTCAGCCGGTCCCCCACCAAGAGACGGCCGAACACATCCGGCACTCCGTGACAACGCCGGTGGACAAAACAGAGTCGGCCATGACTGTCGACCTCGCCGCTGGCCACCAACAGATTGTCATGCAGGAGCTCCGGCAGGGCATTGGCCTTGCGCCCCGGTGCCTGCGCATCTTCCCCCTCGTCCCGCGCCGCAGCATGGCGGTGGGCGACTCCGCCCCGGGTCGAAGGCAGTCCGCCGAGGAAGCGTCGCCACGGCGATTCAGTTAAGGTCAATCGGACACCGAGCCACCGTCTCAGGGAGCGGATGCCGAACATGGGATTCGCCAGACTCATCATTTTGAAAAAGCCGCCTGTAACCGACGGGGGTGATGAGTTTTGCGAAACTCCGTCTCTTGGCCTGCACCGCAGGCAGATACGTGCAAAAAGGACGTAGTATCGTGTTCGACCGCCATTCCCCCCATGATACTACGGAAAAGCGCCTTACGGAATCGGCACCATTACCGACTCCGGGCAGGGGGCTCGGCACTGCCGAAGGTCAGGGACTCCCCCTAAGGTCGCCCCTGTTGCCCGGAGTCGGTGCGCGCTCGGGCGCTCAGGTGGTCGATTCTGCCCGCATCCAGTCAATGGCATGGCGGGTCAGTTCGGAACTGTTGCGCAAGTTCAACTTGGCCTTCAAGTGCTCAC
>CBINJL010000081.1:0-9190 GCA_966250925.1 uncultured Opitutus sp.
CAGTGTGGCCGTGCGCATGCCACGACATCCCGTTTTCCGGCAATTGTTGCGTGAAGTCGACCGACCGCTGGTCGCGCCCAGTGCCAACCGCTTCGGCTACGTCAGCCCCACCACCAGCGCCCACGTGCGTGATGGTTTGGGGGGGCGGATTCCGGCCATCCTCGATGGTGGACCTTGTGACATTGGAATCGAATCCACCATCGTGGATTTGCGCGACGACCGCAGAATCCGCGTGCTGCGCCCCGGTGCCATCACACCTGAACAACTGGCCGCAGTGCTCGGGCGTCCCGTCTCCCTGCGCAAAACCAAGTCTGCTCCGGCACCCGGTCCGGCCGTCGCCCCCGGCATGCTGGAGCGTCACTACAGCCCGCGCACTCCGGTGGAGCTGTGCGACCGGTTGCCGACGACAATCGCGGCTCAACCGAGCAGGGAAGCATGGATCTATTTCTGTCCGCCGGATGACGCTTCCGAAGATTCATCGTCCGTTCGGGTGCTCGCTCCGGACGGCAAAGGAGAAACCGCCGCGGCGCGATTGTTCGGCCTGCTGCGCGAGCTCGATGCCGGCGCCTTCCGGCTGATCCGCATCGAACGCGTGCCGCGCACCGCGGCGTGGGCCGAGGCGATCAACGACCGCCTGCGTCGGGCGGCGGCGCGCTGATCGCGCGACCGCCGCGGACGTTGTCTCCGTTTTCCGGATACCGACTCAGCGCTCCGGCGAGTCGTCGGACTTGGACATGGTCACGTAGTAGTCCTTGTAGGACTTGTCGTAATACTGCGCGTAGTAGTAGCCCGAGACGGCGAGGTTGAGACCGTTGAGCACGGCACCGATCACGGGCACGTTGGCTTCGGCGAGCTTTTTGGCCGCGAACTGGGCCGCCTTGCGCCGGACCTTGTTGAAGAAGATCGAGAACAGCGAACCGTCGACCAGCGGGAGAATGACCATGGCATCGCTCACCGCCGCCAGCGGCGGGGTGTCGATGAAGATGCGGTCGTAGCGGTTGCGCAGGTCCGTGAGCATCTGCTCAAACGCGCGGCTGTTCAAAACCTGGGTCGGATTCTTGGCCCGGCCGCCGGTGGTCATGACGTCGAGTCCGGGATGGATGTCCTTGAGCACCACGTCGTCGATCGTGGCGGAGCCGCCCACGACATCGATCACGCCCTTGGTGTTTTCGAGTTGCAGGGTCTTGTGGACATTCGGCTTGCGCAAGTCGCAGTCCACGATGAGGACGCGCTCGCCGTGAGCGGCGAAGGTCAGCGCGAGATTCGTGGTGGTGAACGATTTGCCCTCACCGGGGATCGTGCTGGTGGTGAGGATGCACTTGGCGTTTTTCGACTCTTCCTTGAGGCGAAGCTGCGAATGCAGGGACAGAAACGCTTCGGCCACCTGGCGATCGGCATTGTTGGCCACGACCTGGGCCTTTTCGACCGGGTCGAGCTTCTTGATCTGGGGAATGATGCCGATGAGCGGCAGGCCGATGACCGACTCGATGTCGAACGAGCTCTTCACCCGATCATCGATAAACGCGACGAAGAAGGCAAAACCGAGACCGAGGCCGAGACCGCCCACAAAACCGAGACCGAGATTGAGCATCACGTTGGGCGAAACGTAACTGCCCTCCTTCGGCGTCTGCGCCCGATCGATCACGCGCGCATTCTGATTGTCCATGTTGCTGCCCACCTGCGTTTCGCGCATGCGGCTAAGAATATGGTCGTGCAGTTCCTTGTTGATGAGGAACTCACGCTCCTTGGCGTTGTAGTCCACACTCGCGCGACTGAGCGCAAGTGAGTCAGCTTCCTGGTTGGCGAGTGCCTGCCGAGCCTCGACCAAGCTCTGCTTGGCGGCATCATACTGCGCTTGGATCTGGTTGATGACGCCGGCGATGGCGTTGTTCAACTCGGTCTGGGTTTGATCCAACTTGCGCCGGGCTTCGGTCATGCGCGGATGCTTTTCGCGGTAACGCTCCTGCATCTCGGCGATGGCGATGTTTTCGGCCGCAATCTGCTGTTTCAACGCGGCGATGTGCGGATCGGAGGCCACAAAGGGCAGTTCGGAAACGGCGGCGAAGTTTTCACGACGCTCCTGCAACTGGTTCCAGCGCACTTCGACATCCTTGAGCTGGGTTGAGACCTCGGTGACGTGCATGCCGAGGGCCTTGAGCCGGTCGGTCTCGATGTCGCGCCGTTCGTCCAGCGAGATCATGTTGTTGCGCTCGCGGTAGGCTTGCAGTTCCCGGGCCAGCTCGTCGACCTTCTTGCCCTGGGTCTCGGCCCGGACGCGCAGGTCCTCGACCGCCTTCAGGGCCTCGTCCATGCGCTGACGGTTGTTGAAATTGATGAAGGCGTCGACAAAGGCGTTGGCCACCTTGGCGGCGATGGCGCGATCGGGGTGACGGTATTTCACTGCAATCACCAGGCTGAGGCGCTGGGGCACGATCTCGCGGTTTTCCGCCAGAATGCCATGCGGCTCGACCGGATCGCTTTCCTTGCCCTTCTGGTAAGGCGCAAGGAATCGACGCAGGTCATCGCCGGTGAGACGATCTGCCACCGTATTGATCAGGTTGGCGCTTTCCAGCAGTTTGACCTGGGTGTTGAGGTCTTCGGCACTGCGAATCTGGGTGTCGACGACATCCTGCATCTGCAGCACCGTCGGGTCATCGCGCAGCAATTGCACCGTGGCCACCGACTCGTAGATGCGGGTCGCACTGGTGGTGTAAACCAGCGCCGAGGAGAAAACGACGAGGAATACAACGATGATATACCAGATGCGTTCGCGCAGGATCAGCAGGTAGTCCTGCAGGCTGCGATGCGCCGTCCCATCCGCTTCGCCATAACCGTATCCGCCGGAAGTATACCCGCCGTAACCATAATCGCCGGGTGCTCCGCCGGAGCCGCCCTTTTCTTTGTCAAATGAACTCATCGAAATTGGAAACGGTTCAGAGCAGACGCTCGGGCACAAAGATCAAGTCGTCTGTTTGCAGATACCAGCGCTCACGCGAATCGCCGTCGATGAGGTTGTCGGCGTTGACGGTAAAGGTCTGCACGTCACCCGACTCGAGTTTGCGGGTGAGACGGACTTTTCTACGGTCCGCCAAGCGGGTGAAGCCGCCAGCGCGCGCGATCGCTTCCAGCAAGGTAAGCCCTTCCTCCCGCGGAAACTCGACCTCGCCGGGTGTGCTCACCGAACCAAGCACGCTCACGATACGGCGGGCGTATTCCAACACCGTGATATTGATCTGCGGGTTCACCAGATAGTCGCGGTCGTAAAGCTCACGAATACGCTCTTCCGCACCACGAATGGTAAGGCCCTTCAGATCAATGCGCCCCACCAGGGGCAGCGAGACGTGGGACTCGCGGGAGATGCGCACTTCCCGATCCATATCTGGCTCCTGAAAAACCCGGATCTGCAAGAGGTCGAGCGGTTGCAGCACGTAATCATCCGATTGCACCGAGGACGGCACAGGGTCGGAGGACACCGTGGCATCCGAGAATTGACTCCATCCGGTCACGGGCAACAGCCACAACAGGCAGATCAGGTAACGAGCGACGCGCATATAAAAAAAAGAAGAAGACCTTTTCGGTCTTCTTCCCAAGTTTCAATTTGTGATTTAAAGTTCCCGCAAATCAGTAGCGGAGCAACGCCGAGAGGCTGAAGATCGAGTTATCGAAGTCGCCGCCGACGGAACCACTCTTGTTGTCCGAGTAGTTGAACGCGCCGTGGAGCTGGAGATACTCGTTGACGATGTATTCACCGCGGACCGAGCCGGCCCAGTAAGTGTCGCTCGGACGGGCGAAGTAATCAATCTCACGCACCGAAACGCGGGAGGCCAAGGTGAAGTCCGGCGTCAGCTTTGAACGGAAGCCGACGAAAATATCGAGGTTCTCTTGGGAAGCGCCGGAGCCGGTGGTGTCGAACATGTTCGACACACCGAAGGTCAGGTTGGTCTTCGTGGAGTAAGCGTAGGTGAAGTCCGACTCCAGACCGAGGGAGGTGCGGTCGCCGCCCACCTTGTTGTTGCGATCCGTCACACCGACGCGGAGGAAGCCAGTCAGCTTCGGGGTGAACTCACCGCGGGCACCTACCGCGTAGAACCAGTCTTCAGAGCTGGCCACGACGCTGTCGGCATCCATCTCGCGGTATTGCAGGGTAAAGCTCATGTCGACCTTCGGGGTCAACTCGTAGTAGGCACGAACCGGCAGCTTGGTGTCGACGCGGTCGATAAAGGAGGCGGATTCATAATCCGTATCGGTGCGATCAAAGCCGAACAGCAGGGAGGTCTTGGCCGTCAACTCAGTTTCGTGCTCGATACCGGCGTTGAAGACATCGCGGCGGGACAGTGTGGGCAGACGCAGGTCGACCGTATTCTGGTTAAGCTCGCGGTAGGAAGCCTTGGCGGTGGTCTTCGATTTGCCATCGCTGTGCTGGGCGTTGAAGCTCAGATCGGCCAGCTCGTCGTCGAGATCACTGTTGTCCGAGTAGCGGACAAAGGTCTCGGTGAAGGCGAGCTTGCCCGAAAGCAGGGCGTTTTGGCCGAATTCAAAGGACAGGCCCGGTGCCAGACGAAACACCGTGTCCTTACGCTCCGAATTTAGCGGACTGGTTTGCCCCGGAGCAATGTAGTCGTTGCCCAAGGTGACGTTGTCGTTGGCTTCGATGGTGGCACGCGCCGTGACGAACAGTTCGGCGCTGCTACCGACAGCCATAAATGGAGCAGCATAACCAGTGCTCCCGATCAGCACTGAACTGACTGCTACAGTGAGGGTGGATTTCTTCATAACGCTTGGGTGATTAGGCAAAACTGAAAGTCAGATGAGAAAAATCTCAGAGGGATGTAAACAGTCAAAAAGGCCACACAGGTTGTCTGCATTGGCCAATGCCGCTGCAATCGACTAGGGCAGATGCCTTAAAGTTGAATAGGACGCACGCCTTAAAAGAAGCCAAGTTTCGTTGAGGCAAGAATGTATTTGCAAAATGCTTGTATCGGAAAGGCGACCGATGCATCGCCTAGGGAACCGCCCGACGCCACACGCATATTGTATGCCACGCCCGTCTTCCAATTTGACTGCGGAAAAAGCCCCGGAACGCGTGCGAACCGTCATCGTGCTGACGGGATGGAAGCGCCTGCTGCCGTGCTATGTCCATCGCTCCGGCGATGGTTTGCGCGTGCGCGTATTTCCGCGCCAAGCCTTCGTTTGGCTGCTGCTGCTCGCCTGCTCGGCCTACCTCGGCGCTGGCACCCTGCTCTTTCTTAATGACCGGCACCGCCATGGACTCGCCGACATCGCGTGGTGGGATCGCGTCTACCCTCCCCACTGGGACCGTTACCGCGAAGCGCGCGGTTCCGCCTATATCGCCCTGGCCCAGGCGTCCCTCAAAGCCGGTGAATTCCCGCAAGCCCTCCATCAGGCTCGGGTCGGGCTGGCCCGTGCCCCGGCCCATCTGACCGGCCGGCAATTGCTCGCCGATTTGTATCAGGCCATGGAACGGCCGGATCTGACGGAAACCCTCCTCGTCGAAGGACTCACCTACCACGCCGGCGATGTCGCCTATCTGAAGCGGACATTCGCGTTTCTTTTCCACCGTCAGCGCGACCTCATCGTCATCGAACAGACGCGCCACCTCCTGCCGCGTTTCCCTAGCCCCGCACCGCAGCACACGCTGCTCGCCACCAGTCTGGCGCAGGCCTGTTTTTTCCGCGGCCATTTCGACCAGGCCGAAGACGTGTTGCGCGATCCTGCCGTCAACCGCACTCTGTTCGCCCGACTTCTGCTCAGTCGCATCGAATGGGAGCGCGGGTTTACCAGCCTCGCCTTTGCCTCGATCGAACAACTCGCCCGGCAACATCCCGACGATGCGACCGTCTATCGCACCCATGTGCAGTGGTTGATCGCTTCGGACCGCACCGACGAGGCCCGTCGCGTCAGCCTGCTGCGCCGGTTGCGCCGACCGGAAGAACCTCAACCGCGCATCGATCTGCTGCTGGCCTTCGACCGCCAACAGGACAAGTCGGCACTCGACCGCGAGGTCGCGGACTATTTGCACGACTTTGATGCCGACACCGCTGCCCTCCTCCTGCTCGGCGATTTTGCCGCCAACACGGGCCGGCCCGACATTGCCCGCATCGTCTTCGAACACACCTCCCCAACCGAAACCGCGGCGCAACACGGCCCGGCATTAATGTATGTCGAGTCGCTACTGACCGCCGGGCGTCATCAGGAGGCGCTCGATCTCGCACAAACCTTGCTGCAAAATCACCCGGACTGGGAGCCGCGGCTCGCACCGGTTTTCAATGGCCTGCGCGCCATCGCTTTTCACGCCTTGGGCGATCGGGAATCGAGCGAACTCTATCTCGACAGCTATCTGCGACTCGCCCAACCCCGCGCCGAAAATCTCGTCGCCATGGCCAATCGACTCGATCGCGTGGGCGCCGATGTCGCCGCCCGCCGCGCGCTCATCCACGCCGTGCAGTCCGATCCGCACAACCAAGCCGCACTCGTCCGTCTGGTCGAACTGGATCTTGAGTCCGACAACGCTCCCGATCTGCCACCCCGGATCGAACGCCTGCTCACGATGCGGCGACCGTCACCGCTTTTGCTGCGCCGCGCCGCCGCCCGACTCAGCCAAGATGACTTCGCCACTTTGCCTGAGCGCGATTTCCTCCTCAGCCGTATCAACGCACTGCTCACCGGACAAACCGCGGCGGAAACCGATCCGCGCACCACCGCCGCCCTGCTCCACTGAGCGGGCCGCGCCTTTCAACGTGCCACCAACGGCGCCAGCGCCGCCAGCAGTCGTTCGTTCTGCGCCGCCGTGCCGACGGTGATCCGCACCCACTCCGGCAACCCGTAGGGCCCCACCGGCCGCACGATCACCCCCGCCGCCTGCAGCGCCCGAAATACCTTCGCGCCGTCGCCCACCCGCGCCAACAGGAAGTTCGCGACGCTCGGGACATGTTCGATGCCGAGGCGATCCAACCCCGCGGCCAACTGCACCAACCCCGCCGCATTCTCCTTTCGGCAACGCTCCACCCAATCCGCATCGGCCAACGCGGCCAACGCTCCCGCCTGGCCGATGGCATTGACGTTGAACGGCTGCCGCACGCGTTGCAGCAGTGCGGCGATTTCCGGTGTAGTGCACGCATAGCCGACGCGCAGCGCCGCCAGGCCGAATATCTTCGAAAAGGTGCGCAACACCACGACCTTTCGCCCGGCGGCCCAATCGCTGCGCCAGTCCGGTGTCTCGTCGAGATACTCCGCGTAGGCCTCGTCGATCACCACCACCACGTGCGCCGGCAGCGCCGCCACCCACGCACGCACCTCAGCCGCCGGATTGAGCGTGCCAGTCGGGTTGTTCGGACACGGCAGGAAAACCAGTTTCGTGCGCTCGGTCACCGCCGCCGCCATCGCCGCGAGGTCGTGCACATGATCCACCAGCGGCACTTCAACTGCCTTCGCGCCGAACAGCAGCGCCACCAGTTTATAAACGATGAATGCCGGCGCACCCATCACTGCCTCATCACCCGGCCGCAGAAAAACGTGGCCGAGCAATTCCAGCAATTCGTTCGAACCGTTGCCGACCACGATCTGGTTGTCCGCCACACCATGGCGTTGCGCCAGCGCCGCCCGCAGGCGGACGCATCCACCATCTGGATACAACGCCGCGCCGCTCAACGCCGCCCGCATCGACTCCAGCGCCCGCGGCGACGAGCCCAGCGGGTTTTCGTTGGACGCGAGTTTGATGATGCCCGCCGGATCAAGTCCGAGCTCGCGCGCCACGTCCTCAATCGGGCGGCCCGGTTCGTAAACCGGCTGAGTCAGGACGCTGGGATTGACGAGAGCGGTGAGTTCCATCCGCGCCAAGCAACACGATTCGACATTCGCACAAAAGCCCAAATAAACGATGGCATCATGCCACGCCGTCCGCGCCGTTTTGCCCTGGCTCTGCTCTTTGTTTTCGCCGGCGTCACCGCCGCCCGACTTCCCGCCACGGTGACGATCGAACGCGGCACGATCGACGGCGCCCACTTTGCCATCGCCCGATCCGATCAGGTCGCGTGGAACCACCATGTGCTGCTGCTCGCCCACGGTTACCGGCCGGAAAGCGCCCCGCTCGTCGCCGATCTCGAAACCGATCTGGCCGCGTATCGCCCCCTGCTCGACGCCGGTTGGATCGTGGCCAAGACCAGCTATCGTCGCAATGGCATCGTCGTCGCCGACGCCATCCGCGATCTCGACAATCTCCGCGCCCATCTCGCCAGCCGCCACGGCGAACCCACTCAGGTCATCGTCTCCGGCGATTCGATGGGCGGCACCATCGTCACCCTCATGAGCGAGCGCGGCGGCAGCGATTACGCGGGCTTTGTCGCCATCGGCGCCGCCCTCGATCTGCGTGAGCCCGATGGCGCCGGCGGCGTCACGCTGCAGCCGCGCCTGCCGCTGCTTTTTGTCGCCAATCGCAGCGAGTTTTCCGGGCCGCGCGACTATGTCGCCGCCGTGCCGCGCCACCTCCTTGAACTCGTGGTGCCGGCGCTTTTTCGCATCGACCGCGACGGCCACGTCAATGTCAACCAGGCCGAACGCCTCCACGCCGTGCAGGCGCTCACGACTTGGCTGGCACGCGGTCGCGGCGCACTGCCCGAGCCGGCCGCGGGACAACGTTACTACGATGCCACCCGCACGCCCGAGCCGGGCCCGTCCCAAGTCACGCTCGACGCCGATCGCCGCGGGTTCACTGCCACTGTCGTCGAGGTGTCCGCCATCTACGGCAACGTCTGGCTCAACGTGCAACCCGCCGACCTCGCTGCCATTGGCTGGACGACCGGACTCTGGGCGGAGTTGCAGGTCGGCGATCAAACCTTTCGCGTGCGTCACGGCACCGACTTCGACAGCGTGGAGCGCGGACAATGGGTGCTGTTTCCCAACGCCGACGGCTTCTGCTGGCTTTCGCGCAACTGGGCCAACGCCGTCGAAACCGCCAGCCTGCGAGTCGGCGACAGCGTGCGTTTCCGTCGTTATCCGGCGGAAAACTGAACCTATGCTCCGCAATTGATAGTTAACGCCAGGACTGCGGAGACCCCAAAGCACGCCAAGGGGTGGAATCTCACTCTGCGATCTCAGCGAGCTCTGCGGTGAAACTGCGAAATTTTAGTTCCTCACATGTGAACAACGGGGGTTTGGGCTCCGCCGGGTTGGG
>CBINJL010000082.1:0-9101 GCA_966250925.1 uncultured Opitutus sp.
GGCACGGCGGACGGCGGGGGCGGTGGCGGCAAATCAGGAATTTTCCGCTGCATTGCCCGCTGATCGGTCCGGACTGGGCCGGAACGTGCTCGGGGTGGTCGCGGGGCTGGCGGTGCTGGTGCTGGGTTCGCACTTCTTTGTCGAGGCAGCGGTGTCGCTGGCCCTGCAATGGGGCATGAGTCAGGCGGCGATCGGTCTGACAATCGTGGCAGTGGGCACGAGTTTGCCCGAACTGGCGACGTCGTTAGTGGCATCAGTCAAGCGACAGGGGGATGTGGCCATCGGCAATGTGGTGGGCTCGAACATCTTCAACGTGCTCGGCATCCTGGGCGTCGCGGCCTTGATCAGTCCGATTGACTCGTTCGGGCTCAACTGGATTGACCTTGGTGTGATGCTTGGCGTTTCGGTGGCCTTGTTGCCTGTCGTCCGCACCGGCGGCAGCATCAGTCGGAAGGAAGGGGCTGCGCTGCTCATGGTGTATGTCGGCTACACGTTCTGGCTGCTGCAACAGGCGACGACCTGAATATGAATTCCTCGAAGCGGGTAGGTTTGTTCTGATGCGCACGGTTTGGTCTCACGCGGCATTGATTTATTATGGAAGGCATTAATCTCATCCAGGACCTGGCCATCGTGCTGCTGGCCGCCGGTGTTGCCGGCATCGTTTGCAAGCGACTGGGGCTTTCCGTGATCGTCGGTTATCTGTTGGCGGGCGTGGTCATCGGACCCTATACGCCGCCCTTTTCTCTGCTGCTCGATATCGGTCGCATCGAAACGCTTTCGCAGATCGGCCTGGTGTTTCTGATGTTCGGCATCGGTCTGAACCTCAGCCTCAATCGGTTGCGGCGAATGGGGCTGGGCTTGCTCATTGCCACCGCTCTGGGGGCCCTGCTGGTGCTCAACCTGACCCGTCTGATCGGGCTGACCGCGGGGTGGAGCAGCGGGCAGAGCCTCTTCATCGCCGGCATGTTCATGGTGTCGAGCTCGGCGGTCATTGCCAAAATCGTGCAGGATCTGAAACTTTCGCACGAGCCGGCGGGACAGCTCGCCATGGGGGTCACCGTGCTGGAGGACGTGGTGGCGGTGGTGATGCTGGCGGTGCTGGCCACGCAGGGCGCCGGGGGGGCGGGGAGCATGGGAATCGGCGGTCTGCTCCTGGGCATGGGCGCGTTCGTGGTTCTGCTGATCAGCTTCGGCTTGTCGATCGTGCCCCGGTTACTCCATCGCCTGGAGGCGCGGGCGGATCCGGAACTGCGCACCATCGTCGTCGCAGGCATGCTGTTTCTGGTTTCACTGGTGGCGGTGCGGTCGGGATACTCGCTGGCGCTGGGGGCGTTTTTGTTGGGCGCGATAATCGCGGAAATGCCGCAGCGCACGGCGGTGCGGAGAGCCTTCGAAGGAGCCCGCGACATGTTCAGCAGCGTGTTTTTTGTTTCCATCGGACTGATGATCGATGTCCGGCTGCTGATCGATGTCTGGTGGATCATTCTGCTCCTGGGCGGGGGGATGATGTTGGCTCGTGCGTTTGCAACCTCGCTCGCGCTGACGCTGATCGGCACTCCCGCCGGCCAGGCGCGCACTGCGGGATTGCTGCTGGTTCCGATCGGCGAGTTTTCCTTTCTCATCGCGCAGCTGGGAGTGGGCGCCGGGGTGTTGGAGGCAAAGTATTACCCCATCGCGGTGGGAGTCTCGATTCTCACGGTGGTGGTGGCACCGTTGATCAACCGGCACGCGCCTCCGGTTCTGGCCGCGTTGGGGCGATGCGAACCGCGCTGGGCCTCGCGCCTGATTCAAACCTATCACGATTGGCTGGCGCAGATTGCGGGCGCCCGGGTGGGCGGGATGTGGTGGAGACTCAGTCGCGGACGAATTCTGGCGATCGCAATCGAAGCACTTTTCGTGAGCGGTCTGCTGACGTTTTCGGAGCGGATGTTTACGTCTCTGGCTTCCAGCAGACTGGCGACCGATCTGCCGCAGCTCGGGTTTGCCGCCGTGTATTGGAGTTTGCTGGCGCTGCTGGCGGTGGTGCCGCTGGTGGCGATCTGGCGCAATGTCGAAACGCTGGCGCTCATCTTCGCCGAAGCCGTGGCGGGACGTTCTCCGCTTCCCGGCAAGGCGGTGGAGCTCGGATTCAAAAGTCTGGCCGCGATCGTGCTGGCTTCGTGGTTGTTCAATATACTGCCGCTGGGCGTGCTGCCTCCGTTCGTGTGGCTGGGGATGGCGGCCGTCCTGCTGGGCGTAGTGGCGATGTTTTCACGACGTCTCATCTACTGGCACAGCGAGTGGCAGCATCGGGTTGCCAGCACCTTCACCGCCGCCGACGAACGCGAGACGGCCAAGGCCAGGCTCCCGCGCTGGATAGCGGCTTCGTCGGATTGGAAACTTGCGCTCGACGATTACGTGATCCCTGAACGGGCCGCGTGCGCGGGACGATCAATTGCCGAACTGCGGATTCGTTCACGGTTCGGGAGTACCATTGTCCAGCTGGAGCGCGGCGGACATCTGATTGTGGCGCCCAAGCCGGATGAACGTCTTTACCCCGGGGATCGACTGCTGCTGACGGGAGCGGCGGACGCGATCGAACGCATTCGCGAGGAATTCGGCCGCCAGCTTGAAGGAGACGGGGCGGGGATGGATGACGCCCGCCTGGATGCAGTTTCCCTGCCCGAAGGCGTGTCGTTTTCGGCCACACTCAACGAACTGGGGGCGACAGGAGTCTCCGGTGCATTGGTTCTGGGCATTGAGCGCAACGGCCTGCGCCTGGCACCACTTGATGGGCGTGAATCTTTGTGCCCCGGGGATCAATTGCTGGTGCTGGGAACGCCGGGTGATCTCCAGGCGTTTCGGCTTAATCTCCTGCGGGGAATGGCGTCGACCGGTTCGTCTCCTGCGCCGGAAGGGCGGGGGGCGTGACCGGCACCCCGGCGGTGGCGGTGCGGTTACGCTGCGTAAACGTTGCTGATCGGGTCCGCCCGCGAAATCCGGGGCACGGGTTCAAACTCCGGATGTGCTGAGCATGCGGTGGGCGTGGGCGGCCGAGCGGTGGCCGCGGGCGCGCATCACCAGCCGACGGTAGATCGCAAACATGCGCTGATAATTGAACATCTCGTTGAAGCGCTGCTGCGCGATGCGGCGATGGTTGGGTTCGCACGGCTGCTGGTCGGACCAGTCGTCAACCGCCCGGGCAAAGGCCTCGCGATCGCCGACGGGCAGGCAGATGCAATGGCTCAAGGGTAAACGCGCCATCTGCGCATTGCCCGGACCATCACTGAGAATCAACGGCAGGTTGCAGGCCATGGCTTCCAGCACCGCGACGGAAAATCCCTCGTAGCGCGACGGGAGAAAAAAGCCGTCGATGGCCTTGTGGAAATCCTCCGGTGTATCCAGATAGGCACGACGAAACACGCGACCTTTCAGGTCGGGTTGCTCCACGCGGGCATCGAGCTCCTCATCCATCGGCCCCTTGCCGAGATGAAAGAGCACCGGCCCCTTGCCGTCGTCGTAGCCGGTCCCGGAGAGGGCAAAGGATTCGTAAAGGGTGAGCGGGTCCTTCTGGGCGGAACTGCGTCCCAGCGAGCCCAGAATGAGCCGGTCTTCGGGCAGGCCGAGACGGCGGCGCAGGCGGCGTTTTTCGTCGGCCGAGGCGGGGCGAAATTTTTTGAAATCGATGCCATGCGGCACGCACACGGCGCGATACCACGACAGGTTGAGCCGTTCGTGAACATAGCGGCATTCGTCGAACGAGCAGGTCATGGTCGTGCCAAACCGACCGAGCACATATTCGATGCCATCATAGACCCAGTCGACCATGCCACGGTTGGGTTTCATGCCGGAGTAGGCGTGGGGATGATACACCTGCGGCTTGCGCACTCCGAGAAGGCGCAGCCCGCGGGCGAGGGCGCCGGCCTTGGAGCTGTGACTGTCGATGAGGTCGGGATCGACCTCGCGCACTAGTCGCCAGAGTTTGAGCAAGGCGGTGGTGTCGCGCGGATGCGGAGCGTTGCCGACATTCAGATCGAGCGTGCGTCCGCCCGCTTCCTCGACGCGCTTGACCAGCCGCTGCAGCCGATCGCTGCCACGCCGACTGGAATAGGCAAAGTGGACACTGACGCCGTCGCTGAGCGCATAGTCCACCAGTTCTTCGACGCAGCGGAACACGCCATCGATGCCGGGTTCGGAGACGACCAATACTTTCATTTCAAGACCTCGGGTTGAAGATTCGTTGCCGGGGTGACGGCCGGCGCGCCGGCAAGCACCGGCAGGAGTTCGCGGATGTGCGTCTCGATGGTCCACGGCGACTGCCAATAGTCGTCATAGGCGGTGCGGCCGAGCCGGCTCGTGGTGAGATTGTCACCGGCCAGTTCGCGCATGCGGGCGGCCAAAGCCGTAGCGGAGCCGTGTTCGAACCACAGACCGTTGCGGTTGTGTTTAACAAAATCGGTCGCGGCGCAGCCATCGGAACAGATCACGGGCACGCCGACGGCGGCGGCTTCCAGCGCCACCAGCCCCAGCGTCTCATACCACAAGGGAGGAAACACGAGCGCCCGGGCGTTGGCGAGGCGTCCGCGGATTTCGTCGCCGCGCAGCCAGCCGGTGAATTCGGCCTGCGGACAACTGCGGCTTAACTCGTTGCGCAATTCGCCGTCGCCGACAAACACCGCTGGCAGACCGGTGCGTCGCACCGCTTCCGCGAAGAGTTGCACGCCTTTTTCCGGCACGAGGCGGCCGACGTAGAGGAAGGTCTTGTTGCGCGAAACCGGCGTCGCACCGGTATCGATGCAATCGACGGGATTGCGCACCACCGTCGCGGGCACATGGGCCGGCAGGTGCGCGCGCATGACGTCGAGGCTGAAGCGCGAGACGGCGATAAAGTGGCTCGTGCGCTCCGGCAGATGGAGGCGATTGTTCTGATGCCACGAACGCGCGGTGCGCCACCACTTGTGACCGATGTGGCGGCGGTCGCAGTTGCAGGCGAGGCACGAGGCCGAAAGTGGCCGGCGGGCGCAGATTTTCTGTTTGGCGTAGTCAAAAAATCCGCCGTTTGGGCAGGAGATGAAATAGTCGTGCAGCGTCGTGCAGAGGCGAAATCCACGGCGGGCGGCGAGTTCGGGCACGGCGGGCGAAAGTCCCTTCATCCAGGTGTGCGCATGAACGACCGTGGTGCGCCGATCCTTTTCCTGCAGCAGGGCATCGAAACGCCGCACGGCTTCGCGATTATGAAAACCGTCGATCGCGGCGCGCAGACGTCTGGGGTTGGTCGCCATCGGCGGTTGGTTGAGGCAGATGACTTCGACACCGGGAATCCGTTGCAGGTCGGGCGTAACCGGACCGATGGACGAAAAGAAGGTGACGCGATACCCGAGTTCCGCGAGCGCCGCGGCCTCGGCCAACGCCACTGCGGTCGAGCCGCCGGTCAACGAGGCGTAGTCGTTGAGAATGACAATGTCCCTGAGCATGGATCAGACGGTTTGGGCGCGCGGCCCTTCGAGCAGATCGTAGCTGCGGTGCCATCCGCAGTTGCGGATGCGCGCGAGGTAACGCGGCAGGTTGAACAGGCGGAACTCCGCCTTCGCCACGGCGCGGCGCCAGGCAGGAACCGGTTTCGGGTAGAGGCGGTTGACGATCCCATCCTGTTCGGCGCGCGTGACGGAGGTGTCGCCGGACAACTGGCCCTCGCGCAGGCGGAACGACGCGACGGTCTGCGGCTGATAGGCGAAACGAACGCCGGCGGCGTGGGCCCGCGCCCAGAAATCGAGATCCGCGCACAGGCGAAGTTCCTCGTTGTATCCGGAAAGCTGCGACACCACGTCGACCCGATGCAGCATGCCCTGCTGGTTGAGCGGACTCATGCCCGCCTGCAACAGCGCCGGGATGCTGGAGGGGCGCGGCGTGGTGGTAATGCGGGTGAGCTGGCGACCCGCGGCATCGATCAACGCCACATCACCGTAAGTTACCGGCGCCGGATCAGTCTGCGCGAAGTGGCTCCAGGCAGCGTCGGCGAAGCCGGGCAGCAGTTCGTCGTCGTCATTGATGTAGGTGAACCAGTCCCAGGGGAGTGGCGCCTGCGTAATGCCGCGGTTGATGGCCCCGTAGATGCCTCCGCTGCGACCGGCGTCACGAATCACGATCGTATGCGGATAACGCTCCGCGAGTTCCGCGACCCGCGGCGTGGGCACGGACAGCACATGCACGATGTTGAGTGGCAGCCGCGCAACGGACGCAACGGTGGCATCAAGGTAGGGCGAGTCGCCCAACGTGGGCGTCACCACCAGAATTCGCGGAGAGTCGGAGATCTTCATCAGGATTGGGAAGTTATCGGACGAATGACGGCCTCGATCTGGGTGCCGTCGTAATTGATGTCGGTGCCGGGGCCGGGATCGACCGCGATGTCGACGGTCGTTCCGGGGCGGGCGCGAAACTGCAGCTGCACGCGGGTGTTGCGCGGACCGTTGGGGCCGCCGATGAGACGCGAGATGTGTTCGTGGCCATCCAGCAGGACACGGACCCGCACGCCGTCACCCAGTTCGCGCGCCGCGAACAAACCGCGCAATTCGTAGTCGCCGGCGGCATCGGCCTGCCAGCGGCGCACCGCCGCCACCGGTTGCCCTGCGCGACGCGAGGGATGTTGGGCATTGGACGTGATGACAAGGTAGGGGTCTTCGCCAACCCAACGCTGCGCCCATTCGGTGACGGAAAAACTTTCCAACGGTAGAAATGTCGCACCGTCGCCAACGAAGATGCCGTAGGACCAGCCGCCTGCGCCCTGCGTCGCGGAGAAATCGAGAAATGCGTCGGCGGTGATCGTCTCGGCGTTGGCGGCGAGCGTGGTGGGAGGCGTGGCCAGCGGTCCGGTGACGAAGACCGGCGTTTCGCTCAGCGTGAGCGTTTCGCCAACGGCGCGTTGTTCGCCGCGCACGTCGACGGCAAAGGTGGCGCCGGTGGCCGGCACGCGCAGGGGCGTCAACGCCCACATGACCCGCACCGGTGTGCCGTCGCCCCGATGGAAACGCACCGAATAAAGATCGGGTCCAGCCACTTCGAGGCGCGCATCGCCCGCGCCGGCGAGCTCCCGCTGCAGCACCTGCGCGGCGGTGAAGGCCGGTTTCGGCGTGTAGTCGCGTGCGCGCTGGACCAGACCCATGGAGGGAAACTCGCCGGTGTTGCGGAAAAGATACCAATAGACGCGCGCCGCTCCCGCGCCGGCAAGGAGGGCATGGCTGCGCACGAGGTAATCGGCCTGGTCGTCGGCGTCGATCCGATCAGCGGGCACGGCGACGTCTTCCTGCAGTGGCCAGCCGATTTCGGAAACCCAGATGGCCGGTGCACCCCGCTCGTTGCTGTAGCGATCCAGCAGCGTGCGCAGGCTTGTAATGACTTTCTCGATACCCTCGGGGGGAAGTGTGGTGCGATAGGGATGGACGGAAAAGGCGTCGAGATGAGCGAGCGCGCCTTTTTGCAGCAGTCCTTCGATGTAGGGCAGGGGCACACCGGATGTGGCGCCGCCGACGACGGTGATGTCGGGTCGCACCGCCTTGACCGCGGCGTAGGTCGCCTTGAGCAGTTCGGTGTAATAGTGAGCACGGTCGCGCGTGGCCGGCCCTTTGCTGAAACTGCCGTTGTATTCGTTCCAGACTTCGACGGCTTCGATTTGGTCGCCGTAGTGCGAGACCACCGCCTGCGCATAACGGGCGAAGGCGCGAATGCCTTCCGGCGTATGCGGCGTGTCGCCGTTGTCGTAGAGTTTGTTCTCAAACGATAGCACAATGAACGGCCGAATACCGCGGCTGGCCAACCGTTGCATGTATTCGTCGTAGCGTTGCGGAAAGGTGAACTGTCCCGGTCGGGTTTCCACGACTTCCCAGTAGAGTTCGTCGCGCACGTCGAGGTGGCGGCCTTCAGCGATACGTGGAATCAGATCGTCGTCCCAGCCTTGGGCAAAGTGGGTCATGACGCCGAAACGCGTCGTGCGCGCCGGGGTGGTTTCAGGGAACTCCGACTTGGGATCAGGCGCGGTTGGGCGGCGATCGACGTCGATGCGTTGGGCCGGTTGCGAGCGGCCGCCCACCCAAAACGGAACGAGTCCGACCGCGGCGAGCGCGACGACAATGAGCAGACGTCGCGACCAACGGGCGCGGCGGTTGCGCGGCGAGGAACGGGAATCTGAAGTGAGCTGCGTCATGGGACAGGATCAGGCAACGTCGTCCGGGCCGGTGGCGGCGTAGGGGCTGGTGTGGAAGTTGCCCCAGCGATCAAGCGGGGCCATCGGCGTGACTTTGCGCAGCGGTTTGCAGGGAACGCCGACGGCGACATGGCGCGCCGGCAACGAACGCAACACCACGGACCCGGCCCCGATGATGCAGTCGGCGCCGACATGCACGCCGCAACCGATGGTGACGCGGGTGCCGCACCACACGCCGTCGCCGATGCGGACGGTGCGATAGACCGGAGCGTAGGTGGTGATGTCGTGCGTGCCGGTGTTAATGAATAACCCCGGCGCGGACATAAAATCGTCGCCGATAATCACGTCGGCCTTGTAACCGGTGATGCGGGAGCCGGCGCCGATGGAGATGCGACGGCCGAGTTTCAAGCGGCGCGGGTTGTCGATCGAAGTGCCGCCGCCAATCCAGATTTCGTTCGATGGGCAGTCGACGCCCATGCGGCGCAACGCCCAACCCTGGAGCGCGCCGGACGGCTTTTGGCCGGGCGAGGAAAGGTGCCCCACCAGCGACACGAAGCGCGACAGGATCAGGTTGCGCGCCCGCAGGGTGGACTCACGCAGAATGACCAGGCGGGTGCGCCAACGCGAGGAGGTCGCGCCTTCGAGCGAATGCACGGAGGATTCGGGATAGGAGCTTGTCGGATGGGACATGACGGAAAGGACCTAAGTCGGGTGTTCAGGACGGGCTCGGCACGTTTTCGCGGCGGGTAAACCCGGTGACGAAGTGCGGCGATTCGTCGGAGTCGGTTGAGGTTCTCGGGAGTCGATTGAAAAAGCGGCGGGTTTCGATGACGCTGCCCAGCAACGCGAGCGGCGTGTAGCCGACGATCAACGCGGTCACCACGCCTTCGCCGCCAAACGGCGTGACCCACCAGAACATGAGAAC
>CBINJL010000083.1:0-9082 GCA_966250925.1 uncultured Opitutus sp.
TCATGGTGGCTGGGGCGAGGCCTCGGTGCGATTGGCGCTGAATTGAGCAAAGGTTGACCGATGATCGGCAACATTGGCAAAGGCGCCCTCGCAATAGTGGTGGGACTGGCGTGGGGGATGACGGGGTGCGAGTCGACCTCGACCCGGGCGCCACAATCACCGCATGTCGTCCATGCGCAATCGACCGGACGGTCGACGGCGGACCGGGACGTGGATGGCTGGGACGGCACCGGCGCCTACAAAGTGGAGTTTGGTGAAGTCGTGCAGACCCGCGTGGTGACGATCGAGGGCAACCGCGGTTTCTGGGGCACGGCGACGGGAGCCGTGGCGGGTGGGGCAATCATGGCCCCGACGGCTCCGACCACATCGCAAGTGTTGGGCGCGACCGTCGGCGTGGTGGGCGGCGCGGCGGTTGGTCGCTCCAGTCAGGAACTCCTCACCCGCAAGGAAGGCCAGGAAATCGTGGTGCGTCTGGAAGAAGGTCGCGTGGTGACGGTGACGCAGGGGGTTGAAGCGGGGCGATTGATCGAAGGCGATACGGTCAAGATCGTGCATCATGCCCAAGGCGCGCACATCTCACTCACGCATGCCGACGAACGGGCCAGTCTGGAGGCCGCGCAACAGCGGCTACGGGAGCGCGGGCGCTGGTATGAACGGCCGCAAGGTGCCGTCGGACCGTGAGGTGAGGGGATCAGGTTAGTTTCTCTCGGCCAAGCCCGTCCCGAGCTCCATGCCAGTATCGCGCAACGCCAACCGTTTTTGATCTTTCATTAATTCGGTAAACGATGCGATAGGGCTTCAATATGAGTTCTCGGATCGCGGGATCGTTGAACTCAGGCACGATGCGACCTGAGAGCGGAAATTGAGCCAATGCTTTCGTTTTTTCGATCAGCGCCTCCCCCCCCACGCGTTTCGCCGCATCAGGACGATCCGATGCAATATAGAGAACAATCTCCCTGAGATCATCAATGGCCCGCGGGGCGAGGACTACTTTGTAGTCCATGCTGCGATCATCTCCTCAACCTGATCGATATCCACGCCTTCTCCACGATCCAGCTGAGTGAACCCCTCCTGCACGCCGGCAACAAATTCCAACTCGCGGGCGATTTCCTGCAGCGAGACGTCATCGGGAAGCCGGGTGAGAAGATCGGCCACCAGTTCCTTGTTGCTCATGCGCAGAGCGAACAGACGCGGACGCAAGAGGGCAAGCCCACCTTCGCCTCGTTGGGAGCGGAGTCCGCTGCGTCGTGGTTACTGATTTTGGCGCGGGTTTTCTTCGAGAACGAAGAACGAGTAAGAGAACGAGAACGACGCGCGGGGTGGTCAGGCGACGATGTTTACCCAGTCGCCGGCACGGACCAGATCGTAGAGCCGGATCATGTCGAGGTTGCGCAATTGCACGCAGCCGCCGCTGGCGGGTTGGCCGACGCGATCCTCGTGGTTGGTGCCGTGGATGTAGATGTAACGGGCGTAGGAATCGACGTTGCCGCCGGCGTTGTAGCCGGGCTCGAGGCCGCGGAGCCAGAGGATGCGGGTGGTAATGAGGTTACGTTCGTTTTCCGCCGCTGAAAGCTCGTTGAAATGATGGCCGGTGGCGACCCGGCTCTTGAATACCATGCCGGGCGGCTGGCCGTCGCCAATGCGTTGGGCGATCTCATGCAGACCGCGGGGAGTGCCGAGCGAGTCGCGTTGGTTGCTGGGCGGGCGCGCACTGGTGGAAACCGTAAAGGTGTCCGTTAGGTCTCCGCCGGCATACAATTGCAGCGTTTGCGCGCCGATCCGGACGTGCAGCAATCGTTCTGCGGGCTTGATGCCGAGCGCTTCGGCACTTTGCATGGCCAGTTCCCAAGGAGTCTCCATCGTGAATACTACGCGTTATGTTGTCGGAATCGTCGGTGCCACCGGAGCCGTCGGTCAAGAGCTCGTGCGATTGCTGCGCGAGCGCAATTTCCCGTTGTCGCAACTGCGGCTGCTGGCCTCGGCTCGTTCGGCCGGCAAAACCATCAAGGTGGGCGACGAGAAACTCACGGTCGAGGAAGCCAAGCCCGGGGTATTCGCCGACATCGACGTAGCCTTCTTCGCCGCCGGCGGCAGCGTCACGCGGGCGTTGGCGGACGACGCGGTCAAGGCCGGCTGTCTGGTGATCGACAAGAGCTCGGCGCTACGCATGCGCGACGACGTGCCGTTGGTGATTCCGGAAATCAATCCGGACAAACTCACCCAGCACCGCGGCATCATTGCCAATCCCAATTGCTCGACCGCGGTCATGCTGATGGGCCTGTGGCCGCTTCATCAGGCGTTTGGCGTGAAGCGCATTTTTGTTTCCACCTATCAATCGGTCTCCGGCACCGGCGCGGACGCCCTGCGCGAGCTGGAGTCGCAGACGCTGGCCCAGGTGCACGGTGATCCGATCAAGAAGAAGGTTTATCCGCACCAGATCCTCCTCAATTGTATCCCGCAGGTGGATACGTTTGGTGACGACGGTTACACCGGCGAGGAGACCAAGATGGCGCAGGAGTCGCGCAAGATCATGGGGCTGCCCGATCTCAAGGTTTCCGCCACCTGCGTGCGCGTTCCGGTGGAGCGGGCGCACTCGATTGCGGTCAGTGCCGAGTTCGAGCGGCCGGTCGATCTGGCCCGGGCGCGTGAAGTCATCGCGGCGTTTCCCGGCGCCGAACTGATCGACGATCCGGCCAACAGCGGCTACCCGACGCCGCTCGCCTTTGCCGAAAAGGTGAAGTGCGGGGTGGGGCGCCTGCGCCGGGACACCGCCTTCGAAAACGGACTCTCGTTCTGGGTCAGCGGCGACAATCTCTGGAAAGGTGCCGCGCTCAACGCGGTGCAGAACGCCGAACTCATGATCCGCGAAGGCTGGCTGCAGGCGAAGGCCGCGGCCGGCGCCTCGGCCTGAACACCGCCGCAACGCACCGGTTTTCCATCGCAATTAACCCTTGTCACGGGCGGCTTCGCCCCGATTAGCTCATCCTTCGGCCCGGACGCCTAGCTCAGTTGGTTAGAGCATCTCGTTTACACCGAGAGGGTCGGGGGTTCGAGTCCCTCGGCGTCCACCAGCCGGTCCGAACCCAACTCCTGTTTCCCTTAAAACCACACCATGCGACACACGATCTCGGTCCTCGTTGAGAACAAGTTCGGCGTTTTGGCACGCGTGTCCGGCATGTTCTCCGGCCGCGGCTTCAACATCGATTCGCTCAACGTGGCGCCCACCCACGATCCGGCGCTCTCGCGCATCACCGTTGTGCTCATGGGCGACGACGGCTCGCTCGACCTCGCCATCAAGCAACTCCGCAAGTTGATCAACGTCGTCGACGTGACCGACTTCAAGGACGGTCAGGCCGTGCTGCGCGAACTTGTGCTGGCCAAGGTCAAGGCCGACGCGAGGTCCCGTTCGGAGATCATGCAGATCTGCGACATCTTCCGCGCCAAGATCGTCAACGTCGCCGCCACCGAGGTCATCATCGAGCTCACCGGCGACGAGGGCAAGGTGGCCGCGTTCCTCGGTCTCATCGAACCGTTCGGCGTCGTTGAACTCGCCCGCACCGGCCAGCTCGCCCTCACGCGCTGATCGTTTTTCGTTCCCGCCATTTCACCCCAACTCCTTCTCACATCCCTACAATGCCCGCCAAAGTATACACCGACAAAGACGCCGATCTCGGCTTCTTCAAAGACAAGACGATCGCCGTGCTCGGCTATGGCTCCCAAGGCCATGCCCACGCCCTCAACCTGAAGGACTCGGGCGTCAACGTAATCATCGGCCTCTACAAAGGCTCCAAGTCCGCCGCCGTCGCGCAGAAGCAGGGCTTCAAGGTCGTCGAGACCGCCGAGGCCGTGCGTCAGGCTGATGTCATCATGGTCGGTTTGCCCGACATGAAGCAGGCCGACATCTACGAGCAGGACATCGCGCCGAACCTCACCAAGGGCAAGACCCTGCTTTTCTCCCACGGTCTCGCCGTCCACTTCGGTCTGATCAAACTCCCGGCTGACGTCGACTGCATCATGGTCGCGCCGAAGGGCCCGGGCCACATGGTTCGCCGCCTTTATCAGGAAGGCAAAGGCATGCCCGCCCTCATCGCGGTGGCGCAGGACAAGTCCAAGAAGGCCAAGAAGACCGCGCTCGCCTGGGCCAAGGGCATCGGCTCGACCCGCGCCGGCGTGCTCCAGACGACCTTCAAGGAAGAGACCGAAACCGACCTCTTCGGCGAACAGGCCGTGCTTTGCGGTGGCGCCAGCGCCCTCGTGCAGGCCGGTTTCGAAACCCTCGTCGAGGCCGGTTACCAACCCGAGATGGCCTACTTCGAGTGTCTCCACGAGCTGAAGCTCATCTGCGACCTCATGTATGAATCCGGCATCGCCGGCATGCGTTTCTCCATCTCCGAGACCGCCAAGTTCGGCGACATCACCCGCGGGCCGCGCGTGATCAACGCCAAGACCAAGGTCGAGATGAAGAAGATCCTCAAGGAGATCCAGTCCGGCAAGTTCACCAAGGAGTGGGTCAAGGAATACAAGGGCGGCCTGAAGAACTACAACAAGCTCCTCAAGGCGGGCGAAAAGCACGCCATCGAGAAGACCGGCGAGCGTCTCCGTGGCATGATGCCGTGGATGGCCAAGAAGAACATCAAGGGCGTCGCCGCCAGCTACTGATTCCGCTCAATTGAATCAACGCGTCCTGCGACGCGACCGCGGCCACGCCGGGCAGACAAGTTCGCTTGCTGTCGGGCGTGGCCTTGTTGTTTTCTGATCCTTCGCCGTTTTGATTTATCCTTCGTTCGTCTTGTCCCGCCGCTCATGAAGAAACTCGTCATCGCCACCCGCAAAAGTCCGCTCGCGCTCGCCCAAGCCAACATGGTGGCGGCACGCCTGCATGAGACGCTCGGCGTGGAGATCGAGTTGCTGACGCTGGTCACGACCGGCGACCGGCAGACGGCGTGGTCGCTGGAAAGGCAGGGGGGCAAGGGCCTCTTCACCAAGGAACTCGAAGAGGCGCTCCTGCGGGGCGAAGCCGATCTGGCGGTGCACAGCGCCAAGGATTTGCCGGGAGATCAACCCGACGGCCTCGAGGTCGCCGGCTATCTGCCGCGGGCCGACCCGCGTGACGTGTTGGTGATCCGCGCCGGCATCGAGTCGCCGCGCACCATCGCGACGAGCAGCCCGCGGCGTCGGCTGCAGTTGCAAATGCTGTATCCAAATGCTGAATTCACCGAGATTCGCGGCAACGTTGACACCCGCCTGCGCAAGATCGGCCAGGACGGCGCGGCCGATGCGACCGTGCTGGCGGCGGCGGGCATGGGCCGGCTCGGTATCGGCGAATGGCCCGACACCGAGTTTCGCGTTCTCGGCTTCGAGACCATGGTGCCGGCGGTCGGGCAGGCGGCCATCGCGGTGCAATGCGCTGTCGGTCGCGGTCACGCTTGGCAGGCGTGTTTCGATGCCCCGACCGCGCAGGCGGTCACGGTCGAGCGGGCGTTTCAGCATCGGCTCGGCGGCGGCTGCCAGACGGCGCTGGGGGTGCATGTTTCCCGCGACACGTTGTGGTTTTTTCACGACCAGATCGGTTTGCGCAGTCTGCCTTTGAGTGAAGCGGAAATCGGCCGCCCGGAGGCCACGGCGGACCAGTTTCTGCGTCATTTCGGCTTCGAGCTTGATTGAGCCGGCGGGGAATTCCTCCCACGGGGCGGGTAGGGTGGTAGTTATACCAATGTAGGTAAATAGCCCTAGACACGCATCGGGTTTTTGCCTTTGTTTGGCGAAAACCCCTTCCAGTTATGAATTATTTTTCTCCTGGCCTGCTCCGCCGCGTGGGAATTACCGCTCTTTTCGCGTGGTTGACCGCGATGATGTCCGCCGAAGAAGGCGTGTTTCCGACCGTGAGTTACACGCCCGACGACCAAACCGCCGAGGACGTGGAGAGTGGCGACATCTGGTTTCACACCGTGACGATCGTGGGGCCGCAGGATGTCATTTTGACGGACGCGAATGGAGTGCCGTTGTTGGCCAGCGGGCGCCCGGCGCCCCGCCCGGAAGTGGCGGCCCGCATCCCTTATGGGCCGTTTGTTCCGGAGATCGAAGTGGTCGTGGTGAGTTCGCCGGAAGGTCCGGACATCGATCCGATGGATTATCTGGAAATCATTCCTCTTCCGGCCGGAGTGGTGGCGGATGAGGCATGGATCTCGTCGCGCGACAACCGCGACCCGCTCAAGGTGACGGCTTGGTTGGCGCAGCAGATCCTGTTGCACGGACCGGCACCGCTGGAGCTCTCGTTCAGCAGTCTTTCGCTGGCCAGCCGCACACAGGCCATCGGCGTGTATTTTCGTCCGCCGCCCGGATCCCTTGGCGGCGACTACGTTTTCCGCATTTTTCTGAAAGGCTTCCCCGGTGAGCCTGCGCAACTCGGCACCGATGCCGAAGGCACCACGATCAACAACGGCACGCTGATCAATGCCCGTCTCACCAACACCGTCTCGGTCGGGTCACCGCCGGCGGTGGCGATCTCGCGTCCGGGCGACCTTGAGCAGTTCACCTATACCGTTGGCTCCGGCGGGCTGAACATACCCGTGGAAATCACCGGCACGGCCGCCGAAGGGTATCCGGTGACTGGAATGACGCTGAACGTGGAAGGGCATGGCGATATCGACATAGGCGGCGTCTTGACCGGTTTGGGCACGGGTTTTGCGGCGGCCAACGTGTCGCTGCCCTACAGCAATCCCGTGGCGGGTTTCTACACGGTTGCGGCCACCGCCACCAACAGCAAGGGCACGGCGGAAACGAACCTCGAATTCGAAATCGTGCGTCAGGTGCCGCCGCCCGCCATTTCGATCACCGCGCCGTTGTCGCCCGATGTGCACGTTTATACCTTTACCCGCGGGCTCGAAGCCGGGGTCTCGGTGCCGTTCACGATTCCGGCTTCGACCTTGGCCGACGGCGGAACGAACGAAGGCATTCAGACGCTTACCGCGACCGTTGACAGTCTGCCGCTGGCGCTGACGGGGTGGACGGTCGGCGGTTTGAGTGTCACCGGCACGTCCTCGCGTTTCATCACCGAGCCGGGCGTCTACACGGTGCACGCGGAAACCAGCACGGTCCATGGCACGGCGTCGGCGTCGAAGACCTTTCAAGTGCGTGCGCTGTTGCCGGCGCCGGAAGTCGAAATCACCAGCCCGGCGAACGGCGCGAGCTACACCTATGTGGCCGGCGGTGCCGCCACGGTGATTCCATTTGTGTTTGATGGCAGCGTGGCCTGGGGGCCGATCCAGACACTCAATCTTACGGTGACCGATGGCAACGGTGCCGCGGTGCCGTTCACTTATGAGGCTCAAGGCGTCATGTCGGCGGGCGGGGTGGTGACCGGCAACGGCAGCATCACCGTGCAAAGTGGCGGCGCGTTCACCATCGTGGCCCACGTCACCAGCGAAGGCGGCGAGGCGTCCGACAGCGTTTCGGTCTCGGTCAACGAGATCTCCGCGACCCCGCCGCGAGTTGCCATCCAGACTCCGCAACCGGGCGAGGTGTTCACCTTCACTTACGGCGGTCCGGGCGCTTCCATCCCGGTCACCGTGCAGGCGGACACGGATTTTGGCATCATTGAATCCTTGGCCGCGACTCTGGGTTCGGGCCCGGGCACGCCGCTGGCGCTGGCGATCGACAACTCCGATCCGACCGATGTGGTCGGCACCCATGGCAATCTCGTTATTGCCCAGGCCGGGTCCTACACGCTCAGTGCGGTGACGAGCAACGGTTACGCCCAGGCTTCGACTTCGACCACGTTTGTCGTGCAGGGACTTTATCCCGATCCCGTGGCTGAAATCCTCACGCCGGCGGATGGTTTTGAAGTCAGCCGTTTCGTCAGCGATCCGGTTACGCAGATTCCGTTCACCTATACGACGTCGGTCAGCTACGGCACGATTGACGATGTGATTGTGACCATCAACGGAGTCGAGGTCGTGACCACCCACGGGGCGTTGGGCCAGTCGGTGGTGAGCGGCTCGGGAGTGATCGCCACGAGCGATTCAGCGACCTTTCAAATTGTGGTCACCGGTATCAGCGATCAGGAGCGTTCGGCTTCCGATACGATTACGGTCAAGGTCGTCGAGCGCGCTGATCCGCCGAGCGAGGAAAACTGCGCCGCGAGCGTGATTTGGCAGCAGCCGATTTCGCAGACCACGCGGTTCTGCGGCGGTGAAACCGTGCCGTTGAAGTTCAAACTCTGGTGCGCCGAGGATTGCGAAGTTATCCTCGATGACGAAGTCGTGATCGCGGTGACCGAGGAACTCTCCCGTGGTCGCACCGGCCAGGAATGGCTGTTCGTCGCGGGCAATTCCGCCGGCGGCAACACCTATCGCATCGACGGTCACTATTATGTGAAGAATTTCGTCACCGCCTCCGGCGCGCACAGTTATCGGGTCGAGATCTTCCGGCCGAAGTCACCGGGATCGACCGAGATGGTGGCGCTTTCCTCGAAACTCATCACCACCACGGCCGATTGCCACGATTGCGGCGACGGGCGCTCGGACAAATCCCGGAAGTCGGACAAGTCGGGTAAATCCAACAAGTCGGGCAAATCCGGCAAGTCGACCAAGTCCGACTGCGAGCATGACTGGTGGGGCAAGTGCAAGAAACAGGGCGACCGCGGTCACGATTGTGGCGGCGGCAAGTCCGACAAATCGAACAAGTCCGACAAATCCGGGCGCTCGGACAAGTCTGAGAAGTCAGGCAAATCCACCAAGTCTGACTGCGACTTCGATTGGTGGGGCAAGTGCAAGAAGCAGGGCGATCGCGGACACGATTGCCGCGATCACAAGTCGTCCAAATCGGGCGCCTCGAACAAGTCGGACAAATCAGGCCAATCGGTGAAGTCGGCGAAATCGAACTGCGATTACAACTGGCGCGGCCAATGCAACAAAAAGGATGAACGCGGACACTCCTGCGGCGGTGCTTCAAGTTCTTCGCAAAACCAGTCGTCCGGTAAATCGGGCAAGTCCGAACAATCGAAAAAATCCGACAAATCGGGCAAAGGCGGCAAGCGCGGCTGAAATCGCCGCGACGGTAAGCAAAGCCCTCGTCCAGGACG
>CBINJL010000084.1:0-8993 GCA_966250925.1 uncultured Opitutus sp.
CCTGGAAACGTTGCGGGCGGCGCTCCCGGTGGAAGCCGCGGCTGAGACCGTGCTGGCGTGGTGCACCGATGGGTATTTCTCGATTTATCCGCCGGAGTTCATCGTGCGGCAGAAACCGTTTCTGGTGCTCGAAATCAACGGCCGGCATCCGCGTGACTGGCCGCCGCCCGGACTGGTTTACAATCCCGATCCGTTTGCGATCGGCGTGGCGGAGGAAGTGGCGCCGGGCACGGAGGCGATTCTGGATGTGGGCCACAAGCGTCCTTGGAGTGTGGATACGATTGCGTTTGCCCGGCAGGCGGAAGTGCTGGCGCCGGCCCACGCGGGCAATTGGGCGACGATCAGTGCGCGGGCCGAGGCCGGGCGGGAGTTGTGGATCAATTCATGCGCGAGTTGTCATCCCGGGCCGAACGCTCTGGTCGGCGGCAGCAAGAGTCAGCGGCCGTTTGCCGTGCTCGCCGCGCAGGCTGAACACAACGCCGACTATTTTCGTCGCTACGTGCGTGATCCGAAAGGCGCGAATCCGGCGGCCACGATGCAGCCGCATCCGCATTATACCGATGCGCAGCTCGATGCGTTGGTTGCCTTCATCACGGCCGAGCCGAAAGCGGTTGATCGAGATCAATGACCCAGTTGGCGGGATCCGCCGGAGTCGTTTCAATCAAACCCATTTCCGCGGCGATGTGTTGCAACTCACTCCAACGATCGAGATCCATCGCCGGCAACGGGCGATCATCGTCGCCCATCACAAACGGGCGTAGGGCGGCGAGTGACGCGGCGAGGTGATGGCGGTCGGTATCGGACGGACTGTGGCGGACAATGGCGTCGACCGCGGCGGCCGGATCGGCGAAGGCGAGTTGCCAACCCCGGCGGGTGACGGCGACGAACCGACGGATGGTGTCGTGATGGCGATGAAGTTGTTCGCGCGAGGTGTAGAGGATTTCTGAATACGATGGGAAACCGAGCTCGGCGAAACTCAGAAACCGGGTTTCGCGGGGCGCGGCGGCGTTTTGGAAACGCACGTATTCCTCGGAGGCGTAGCCCTGCATGGCGTCGACCTCGCCGCGGAGCACGGCGGCAATGTCGTCCTGCACGCGCACGAATCGGGTCTGGTCGGGCGTGAGTCCGGCGCGGGTGGCAAACCAGGCAAACAGCGCGTCGGCATAGGCGTGCACGCCGATGGTGCGACCGGCGAAATCCGCCGCCGAGACGATGCCGGATTCGGCCAGACTCATGACGCCGGCCGGACTTTGTCGGAGCATCGGGGCGAGCGCGACGAGGTCTACACCGCGATCATGTCGCTGGAGCAGGATGTAGCCCTCGATTGATCCGACTGCACAGGTCTTCGCCGACGGGGCGAAGGCAGCGGACTGATCGCGACCGAAGGCGAAGGGATGCAGTTCCACCGCCAGTCCCGAGTCGGCGTAAAGTCCCTGGTCAAGAGCCACGTAGACGCCGGCAAACTGTGCGGACGCAAACCAACCGGGAAAAAAATCGACACGCTCCGGCGAAGACTCGGCCAACGCGCACGGCGCGATGCTCAGGGTTGCCGCCAGCATTACGAATCCGAACCGCCGATTGGAATTTAACGCAAAGTCGCCAAGGCCGCGAAGGACGCAGGGAAAGGCAGTATGAAAACGGTGACTCATTGCTGAGTCGGTTGGCCTGCGGTGGGGAAACTGACGGCGTCTTCGGGTTTGAGCGCCGATTCGATCAAGCCGAGTTCCCGCATGGTGTTGAGCGATGCGGCGATGCGTTCGCGCCGCAAATCGCCGTAGGTTTCGCCCTGATCGGGGTGTCCGCCGACCAGACCGCGTTCGCGCATGGTGGCGATGCTGAAGGCGATGAACGCGTCGCTCAGTTGATCGTTGCGCGCCTGCAGCAAGGCGTTGGCGGCTGCGGGATCGCCTTCAATGTAGTCGCGCCAGCCGCGGGTGGAGGCGGCGACAAACGCCTGCACCGCGGCGGGATTTTCGCGGAGGAATCGGCGTGTGGTATAGATCACGCGATACGGATCGAAGCCGGTGTCGGCGAGCAGCAGCACTTTGGTTTGCGCGCCGTTTTGCGCGGCAAAAAAGGGCTCGTTGGTGACGAAGCACTGTTGGATGAAACCGGGATCGGCCATGAACTGTGCGAGGCCGAAATTGGTGGGGATGATGTTGAAATCGATTTGGTAACGGACCTTGAGAAATGCGATCCAGTTGGAGCCGGGAATGGCCATGACGGTGCGGCCATCGAGGTCGCTAAACGAAGAAACCGGATTGTTGGTGTGCAACAGCAGCGCCTGCGGATCGTGCTGCATGAAGACACCGACGATCACGAACGGCAGGCCTTGGTCGATGTTGCGCAGGATGTCGTCGGAACGCCCCATCGCGACATCGGCCGAACCGCCGGCGATCTTGGCGGTGGTTTTGGGTCCGGGACCGCCGGGAAGAATCGATACGTCGAGTCGGGCCTCGGCATAAAATCCGCGGGCGAGGGCCTGATAGAATCCGCCGTGTTCCGGTTGGGGATACCAATCGGTTTGAAAACGAATGGCGGTGCGAGGCACGGTCTCGGCGGAGGCGTTCGCGTCGCTGTCGACGGACGGTTTGCCACAGCCGCCCAAGGCGAAGGCGCAACCCACGAGCACGGCGAGAGCGCACGAAAAGCGAACACGTTTCATTTGTCGGTGTGGGCGTAGGAATCGTGCCATTTGTGGAGGCACAACCAGCTCAGCCAGACGACGGCGGCGACAAACACAAAGCCGAGGGCGCAGCCGGTGAACGCGGTGGCAAACAGCGCGGCCATCTTGAACTGCGAACTGTAGATGATGGTGAGAAAACCGAGTCCGCCGCCGTCGGCGCCGGAATTGCCGGCGGTGTAGTCGCCGACGATCGCTCCGATGGGCGCGAGCGTGGCGGCGATGCGCAGGCCGGTGAAAAAATAGGGCAGGGCGGCGGGCACGCGGAGGAGGAAAACCTCCTGGAGTTTGCTGGCGTTGCTCAGCCGGAAAAGATCGACGAGATGAGGATCGGTGGAGATGAGTCCCTGCGTGGTGTTCACCACCAGCGGGAAAAAGCAGATCAGAAAAGTGATGATGCTCACACTGGCCAGCCCCGGTCCGGCCCACAGCACGAGGATGGGGGCGAGCACGATGACCGGGGTCATCTGCAGCATCATGAGATAGGGGTAGAGACTGGCGCGAACGAGCGGGGTGAGCGAAAGCAGCAGCGCGAGCAGAAAACTGCCGGCGACGGCGAAACCGAAGCCGAGCAGCGCGCCCTGGGCGGTGTTGAGCGTGGCGGCCCACAGGGTGGCGCCGTTGTCCCGGAAGGCGGCGAGAACCTGATCGGGGGCGGGCAACAGGAACTGGCGGTCGTCGCCCAGCGCCGCACGCACCGCATACCATAGCCCGATGAAAATCAGGCCGCTCGCCACGGGCAGGAGGATGCGGAGGCGTTTCATGGTGCGAAGGCGCCGTCCTCCACGCCGCGCAGGATGCCGGAGACCTCGGCAACAAGATTCAGGTAGGCCGGCGACCGGCGCGTGTCGTTGGTTCTTGGATACGGCAGGTCGACCGCGATCTCGCGCTGGAGCCGGCCGGGATTGGCCGCCATGACAAAGATGCGATTGGAAAGGAAAACCGCTTCGGCGACGGAGTGGGTGACGAAAAACGCGGTCCAGTCCTTGCGGGCGCGGATGGCGAGCAGTTCCTCGTTGAGGCGGTCGCGGGTCATTTCGTCGAGGGCGCCGAACGGCTCGTCGAGTAGCAGAATCCGTGGCGAAAGCGAGAGGGCGCGGGCGAGCGAGACGCGCATTTTCTGGCCGCCGGAGAGTTGCCGCGGATGATATTCGGCGCGGGCGGTGAGTCCGACGAGATCGAGGCAGGCGGCGGCGATGCGGCTGCGTTCGGCGCGGGGGGTGCCGCGGAGTTTGAGCGGCAGCTCGACATTGTGACGGGCGGTCAGCCAGGGCAGCAGGGTGGGGTCCTGGAAAACGAAGGCGCGTTCGGCGGTGGTGGCGGCAAGCGGGGCGCCGTCGATGCCGGCCTTGCCGGCGCTGATCGGATTCAGGCCGGCGATGAGTTTGAGCAGAGTCGATTTTCCGCAGCCGCTGGGCCCGATCAGGCTGATGAAGTCGCCGGATTGCGCGGTGAACGAAAGGTCGTCGATCACGAGCGGACCGTCGCCGTAGCGTTTTTCGACGTGGTCAAAGGTGACGATGGCGGAGCGGCGCGACATGCGGTCGGGCAGAGTGAGCAGCCGGCGGGGGCGGGGGCAAGTTCCCGAAAACATAACCGGCGCCGCGAGGTAAACTACGCGGCGCCGGCAGAGCGTGAATGCGGACGGGGGAGCGGAAGCGTTGCGAGGGTGACGCGTGTTCCACTCGGCTGCGACGGGGGCGCTCAGGCGCGACCCATGTAGGAACCGTCGGCGGTGCTGATCTTGATCTTTTCGCCTTCCTTGATGAAGAGCGGGACCTGCACCACGAGACCGGTTTCGAGGGTGGCCGGCTTTTGCACGTTGCTGGCGGTGTCGCCCTTGAGGCCTTCCGGGCTTTCGGTGACTTCGAGGATGACGGAGGTCGGCAGGTCGATGGTGAGCGGCTTGCCGTCGACGTAGAGCACCTCGACCTCGCCGTTGGGCGTGAGGTAGTTCTTGGTGTCGCCGATCAGCTCCTCGGTGAGCTCGATCGTTTCATAGGACTCCGGGTCCATGAACGCGAAGGTGCCGCGGTCGGCGTAGGAAAATTCGAGTTTCTTGCGCTCGGTCTGGAGAACCTCCATGGCGTCGGAGGAAGCGAAGCGCTGGTCGAGCGATTTGCCGTAGAGAAGATTGCGCATCTTGATCTGGACGAAGGCGCGCAGGTTGCCCGGCGTGCGGTGGGTCGTTTCGAGGATCAGGTGCGGGGCACCGTTGTATTTGATGACTTGGCCGCGGCGGACGTCGTTGGCGGAGGGCATGGCGTGATTCGGAGGGTTTTGCGGTTGAAAAGGGGCGATGGTTAGCGAAATCGCCGGGAGGGTGTCAAGGCGGCGCCCGGCGCCATCTCGGGACTTGCGCTGCGCTTGGGCTTGGTTCGAGACTGCGCGCAACTTCATGAAACAACGCACGCTCACGCGTGAGGTTTCGGTCACCGGCCAAGGCTTGCACACTGGGCAACCTGTCACGCTTGTTCTCAAGCCTGCCGCCGCCGGCTCCGGCCTCGTCTTCAAACGCACCGACCTCCCGGGCCAGCCCGAAATCAAGCCGCGCATCGCGCAGGTGACGGACTTGGTGCGCAACACCACCATCCAGGACGGCCACACCAAGATCAACCTGGTCGAACACGTGCTCAGCGCGCTTTCGGGCTGCGGCATCGACAATGTTGTCATCGAAATGGATGCCTCGGAGCCGCCGATCATGGACGGTTCGGCCAAGCCGTTTGTGGATATCATTCTCGCCGCCGAGCCGATCGAGCAGGAGGCGACGCGCGAGTATTTTGTGCTGGAGGAACCGGTCTCGGTGACCAAGGGCAATTCGTCGATCATCGCGTTGCCTTACGACGGCTTCAAAATCACCTGCACGTCGGCCGACGACCGCGGCATCCACACCCAGCACCTCACGTTGGACATCGATCCCGATGTCTACATCACGCAGGTCGCGGCGTCGCGCACCTTCACGATCTACGAGGACATTGAGGAGCTGCTGAAGCTCGGCAAAATCAAGGGCGGTTCGCTGGACTGCGCCGTGGTGATCAAGGGCGACAAGATCATCTCGAAGGACCCGCTGCGGTTCAAAGACGAGTTCGTGCGCCACAAGATGCTCGATATCATCGGCGACGTCACGCTGCTCGGACTTCCGCTCAAGGCCCACATTGTCGCCACCCGCCCCGGCCACGCGATCAACGCCGATCTGACCAAGGCGCTGGCCGAGTTGATGGAAGGGCAGGCCAAGCAGAAGAAAAAGAAGCCGCGGCCGAAGGCGTTGCTGCCGACCGAGACCTCGCTCGATGTTCGCCGCATTCTCGACACCATCCCGCATCGGTATCCGTTCGTGATGGTGGATCGCATCGTGGAATTCATCGGCGACGATTCGCTGGTCGCGGTCAAAAATGTCACGATCAACGAGCCGTATTTCACCGGCCACTTTCCGGGCAATCCGGTCATGCCGGGCGTGCTGCAACTCGAAGCCATGGCCCAGGCGGCCGGCATCATCATGCTGCGCAAGGGCGACTACGCCGGCAAAACCGCGTTCTTCATGAGCGCCGACAAGGTGAAGTTTCGCCGGCCGGTCGTGCCAGGGGACCAACTCATCATCAACGCCAAGATCGTGAAGATGCGCGGCAGCAAAATGGCGCAGGCTGAATGCACCTGCTCGGTCGACGGTCAGGTCGTTTCCGGCGCCGAGCTGATGTTTGCCATCATCGACGACGAAGGCTGATTCTTCGCATTCGCATGCCGACCCAAATTCATCCTTCCGCGGTGGTCGATTCCGGCGCGCAACTCGGCGCCGATGTCGAGATCGGCCCGCTGGCCTACGTCGGCCCGGGCGTCACGCTGGGCGACCGTTGCCGGCTGCATCATCACGCCGCGGTCGAGGGCAACACCGTGCTTGGGGCCGATTGCGAAGTGTTTCCCTTCGCCAACATCGGGGCCAAGACACAGGACCTGAAGTTTGCCGGCGGAAATCCGGGCGTGCGCATCGGCGCGCGCAACGTGTTTCGCGAATATGTGACGATCCATGCCGCGACCGCGCCGGAGGGATTCACCATTCTCGGTGATGACAACGTGCTGCTGGCGCACGGCCACGTGGCGCACGACTGCGTGCTCGGCAGCCACATCGTGGCGAGCAACAACACCGGCATCGCGGGCCACTGCATCGTCGAGGACCACGTCGTGTTCGGCGCGGTGGCGGGCGTGCACCAGTTCTGTCGTATCGGCGCGCATGCGATGATCAGCGCCTACGCCAAGATCGTGCAGGACATCACGCCCTACATGATCGCCGACGGTCAGCCGGCGGTGATCCGCGCGATCAACAAGATCGGTCTCGAACGGCGCGGCTTTGCGCCGGAGCAGATCGACCGGGTGAAGCAGGTTTTCCGCATTCTGTTCCGCGACGGACTCAATCGCAGCCAGGCGATGGAAAAACTGCGGACGCACCCGGCGTGCGAGTCGGCCGAGTTTCAAGCCGTGATCGGCTTCGCCGCCGCGAGCGAACGCGGGTTGGCGCCGGGGTCGTGACCCCGATCTTTCTCTTTATTCTTAATCTTTCTCTTTCTCCCCGAATTACGAATGCCGCGTGAACTCCGATCACACGCGCCCCGATGAGGAGAAAGAATAAAGATTAAGAGAAAGAATAAAGAATCCGGCCTTACTTCTTATACACCGCTTTCGGGTCGAACAGCGGTTCCGCGGTCGTTTCCAGGCGGAAGTCGCCGGCCTGCCGGTCGATCAGGCGACGGTAAAAGCAGCTCTTGTATCCATTGTGGCATGACGCGTTGGCGGGGCCGGACTGCTCCACCTTGATCAGGATCACGTCCTGGTCGCAGTCGGTGCGAAGTTCACGCACCAATTGCACGTTGCCCGACTCTTCGCCCTTCATCCAGAGCTTGGACCGCGACCGGCTCCAGTAGGTCGCCTTGCCGCTGGCCAGGGTCATCTGCAGTGACTCGGCGTTCATGAAGGCGAACATCAGCACTTCACCGGTTTCGTGATCCTGGGTGATGCACGGAATCAGGCCGTCGGAGCCAAATTTGGGCTGCAGGGTCGAGCCGAGTTCGATCTCGGCCCGGGAGGTGCGTTCGGGGAATGCGGACATGGGACCGGTTAATTTGCAGAAGGCGCGCGTGGGCGTCGAGCGCAGGATGCGGCGGAGTGGGGCGTGAAGCGAATTCATGGCGGACGGGGCAACTTCCCGCACCGGAGGATTGCGCCGGGCGATTCGTCCGCTGACGTTGGTCGTTCTCATGGCCACTCCGGTTTCTCACACGCTTCGACTCGACTACGCCGGTGGCACCGACGTGGGCGTGCGGCGTGAAAACAATGAGGACGCCTGGTGGGCGGGCGGCATGGACCAACTTGCAGCGACCACGGCCGCGGCGCCGAGTGGAACGCTTGATTTGCGACACGGGGCCTGGCTCGGCGTGAGCGATGGTTTGGGGGGGGCCAATGCCGGTGAGATCGCCAGTCGCGTTGCCATTCAGGAAACGCAGGGATTCATCGCTCGTCATGCCGAGGAAGCGCCCACCCCCGAGGTCGCCTGTGATGCGCTCAACCGGGCCAATGCCGCGATCAATCGGGCCGCGCACGACAACCCGCAATGGACGGGCATGGGCGCCACGCTTTCATTTCTTTGGTTACGCGGTTGCCACGCGGTGATCGGGCAGGTGGGCGACAGCCGGGTGTATCGCCTGCGCGGCGAATGGCTGGAGGAATTGAGCGTCGATCATTCGCCGGTCGGCCGCCTGCGGCAGTCGGGCCAGTTGTCGGAAGTCGATGCGCGACATCACCCCAGCCGCCACGTGATCGATCAATGTCTGGGGGGGGGCGATCACGGCCTGGCGCCCGATTGCGAAGAAGCGGAAGTGCAGGCGGGGGATGTGTTGTTATTGTGCAGCGACGGCCTGACCGACGGCGTGTCTGATGCGGAACTGGCGGCGGTGCTGGGCGCGGTCGCACGGACGGAAATCGCTCCGACCGCAGCGGTGGCGACCCTGATCGAACGGGCCAATCGTCTCTCCGGCCGCGACAATGTTACCGTGATCGTGGCGCGTTGCGTAGGCGTGGCGTGAAGCGACGGCTTTGATGGCGTGGGAAGAGAGTAGCGGGAGCTTCCTGCTCGCGCCTCTGCGTCTTGGGAAAGCCGATAACGGGAGGTCGCAAACGGGAGCAGGATGCTCCCGCTACTTTTCGGATGGGGAGGGAAAGCTGTTTCTCCGCGGGCTGAAATCAGACCAGCCCCTGCATTCCCGGGGCTACAGTTTTAACCTATATTCCGCAATTGATGTTTAACGCAAAGACCGCAGAGGCC
>CBINJL010000085.1:0-8985 GCA_966250925.1 uncultured Opitutus sp.
GGCTGCGGTTTTCTTGTTTTTGCGGACCGCAGGGCCCGCCAAACTCACGCCCATGACTCCCGCCTTCAAGGAATGGCATGCCATCGTCGGCGCGCTTGCCGCCGGACACCAGACGCTCATCCTGCGTAAAGGCGGCATTGCCGAAGGTCGTGGCGGATTTCGTCCGCGCGGCGAACCGTTTTGGCTGTTGCCGACCGCCTTCCACGAACAGGCGGAGAAACTACGTCCTGAAGCGGCGCCGTGGCTACCGGCGGCACCCGACGCAGCGTCCGTTAATGATACCGTGGCGCTCACCGCCTGGGCCGAGTTAACTGACCATCGCTTTATCGACGACTGGGCCAAACTCGTCGCGCTGGCTCCGCATCATCTGTGGACCGAAGCCACCGTGCGCGAACGCTTCGACTGGAGCCAGCCACCGGGCCTGCATGTGCTCGTCGTGCGCGTGCATCGCTTGCAAGAAGCGTTGCCGTTTCAACTCACGCCCGCCCAAGCCGGCTGCAAATCGTGGGTCGAATTGCCCGTGCCGATCGACACGAAGGCATCAACATCCGCGATGACCGACGAGGCGTTCGCGACTCATCGCGCAGAAATTTTGCGTAGTCTGGACGAAGCCTGAAAAACGCGCGAATCGTAGCGCAGCTTAACACCAAGAACGCTAAGATCGCAAAGGGACACTATCCCGGCTCTTTGCGCTCTTCGCGACCTTGGTGTGAAAATCTGTTTTAGTGAATCGTTGGGTTCACTCCGGTTCCGCTCTCTACTCCGCCGCCGCCATTTTCACGAACGCGTCGATGATGCCGTCGAATGAACCGTTGGTGAAAAACACCACCACCCGCGCCTTGCCATCGTGGCCCAGCGTGCCGGCTTCGAGTTTCACCAACAGTTGTGCATTCGTGTCGGCGGTATGCGCCTCGGTGCCGCGGCCAACCAGATAAGCCATCACCGCATCGCGATTGAAACGCTCATCATCGCTGAGCCTCTCGGCGCGTGAAACCGCGCCCAGGTATACCTCGTCGGCCAGCGCGAGCGCATGTTGAAACGGCTCCTCCAGCGCCCGCGTGCGTGCGGTATTGCTGCGGGGCTCGAAAACTGCCGTCAGCGTGTGGCCCGGAAAACGCGCCCGCAGCGAACGCAGCGTTTGATCAAGCGCCGTCGGATGATGCCCGAAGTCTTCGATCACCACCAGCCGCTCGCGCTGGACGCGAATTTCCTGACGCCGCCGCACGCCGCGAAACGCATTCAGTGGGGAGAGTTTTAACACCGTCGGATCTTCCGGGTTGAGCGCCAACCCGGCCGCCGTCGCCGCCATCACAGCGTTGCGGGCATTAAACAATCCCGGCACCGACCACGTGACGCGGCCCCAGTCGCGTCCGCGCCACACCAGCCTGAAACTCGCGCCGTCGGCGTTTTCAAGGTAGTCGCAAATACGCACGTCATTTTCCGCGCCGACGCCGACGCGACGCACCTGCGTCCAATCAAGTGACCCGAGCGCGGCGAGATTCTCGTCGTCGCCGTTGAGCAGGATAAAACCGTTGCGCGGCACGATGCGCGTCAGGTGCCGAAACGTGCGCTGCACGTCGGCGAGATCGCGAAAGATATCGGCGTGATCGAACTCGAGATTATTCAACACCGCGATGTGCGGCGCGTAGTGGATGAACTTGGAACGCTTGTCGAAAAACGCGCTGTCGTATTCATCGCCTTCGATCACAAACGGATCAGCACTCGCGCCCAGGTGTTGCCCGACCGGCGGATCGAGCGGCACACCGCCGATGAGAAACCCCGGATCGCGCCCGTTTTCGCGCAGCAAAAACGCCGTCATCGACGTGGTCGTCGTCTTCCCGTGCGTGCCGCAAATCACCAGATTGCGCCGGCCGGCCAAAACCGTTTCCGCCAGCAACGCGGGCAACGACGTGAAGCGCAGACTGCGCGTTTCCAGCAGCCATTCGACCTCGGGATTGCCGCGCGACATGGCGTTTCCGATCACCACCAGATCCGGTGCCAGCGTCACCAGTCGCTCCGCATCGTAGCCCTCGTGCACGACGATGCCGGCATCGGCCAACACGTCACACATCGGTGGATACACGCCCGCATCGGCCCCTGCGACCTCATGCCCGGCCGCCCGCGCCAGCAACGCCGCATTGCCCATCGCGGTCCCACAAATACCCATGAAGTAAAGCCTCATTTTCGTCCTCCCTGGTCCGGAGCGGTCCTACCTCTGAAAACTACCTCTGAAGACCTAGGCAACTCGTCCGGAATCGTCCCATTTTGGCCCCGATTTCGGGGACAGTGGTATAACGGAAGTGGTATAATTTTCCGTGAAGTGGTATAACAGAAAAAGGCCTTAAAATCGGGTAAGAGCACGGCCAAAGCAGGAACTGAAGCGCCAACATTCATCGCCGGAACGATGCACCAGCGGATGGTCGCGAGGAAGCGCGAAGTGCAAAGGTAAACTGATCCTTTCCAATAACCGCTTTGATTGGTGAGAGCCTTCGTCCGCTCCAGAAAGTTTTCCCCAACGTTCCGGCTTTCCAACAGTGATTCCTAAGGTCGTTTAAGTGGTTGTTCTCGAACAGTCTCCACCCGTCCCCACCCCTCCCGTCAGCTCCATCAGCGACCCGAAAACGATACCGAGTCGTCCCCCAAAGGCTTGAATTTCAGGCTCAAGTATAGGAAGGAGTATAGGACCTGACCGACCCCAAAACTGCTTGAGTATACCGAACTGGGAGACTTCCCATACCGCCGGTGGACAGGATCGGCCCGACATTTTTTCAGGCAATTCTCATTTTGCCGAATTGCGGCAGACACATCCAGGTATCGACGAACGAACTTTCGAACTTCCAGGCGTGTAGGTTCGATCTGAAGATCTATTGCGGTCTCGCAAACGTTCCTACTCTTTCAGAGCGCCACTTGTCAGGCCTTTCACGAACGGTCGGGTCAGGAACAAAAAAAGGATGAGCAGCGGCAGGGAGGTCATCAGGTAAGCCGCCATTACTTTACCGGGTTCAAACTTGAGGTCGTATTCGAAAACCAGGAAAGCCAGGCCCAATGGGAGCGTGCGCAATGACTCACTCTGCACCGAGATCAACGGCCAGATGTAGTTGTTCCACGACGACAGCAGGTTGAGAATCGCGACCGTGCTGAATACCGGCATCGCCAGCGGCACGACGATGTGCCAAAGGACACGCAACTCACTCGCTCCATCGATTCGCGCCGCGTCGAAGAGGTCCCGGGGCAGGCCGTCAAACGAGGTGCGCAGCAGCAACACAGCCAACGGCAGGGCCGCCGCCGCCTGCGGGAGGATCAGCCCCAGCGTCGTGTCGAGCAGCCCAAGCTCCCGGCAGAGCAAAAACAGCGGCACCAGCAACAGCGCACTGGGCAACATCAAGGCCGTCAGCAACACGCCGAACAACGAAGAGCGGCCCCGAAAATTCAGCCGACTGAAGGCATAGGCGGCCAGGGCCGCGCCCACCAGCGTGAGACCGCAGACCCCGCCACTGACGATCAAACTGTTGAGAAGATACTCCACCGTCACGCTCAGCCCGAACCAATAATTCTCCCATCGGAACGGCGACGGCCAGGACCAGAAACTCAATGTGAGCTGCCCTAGGTCTTTCGCCGACATCGCCGCCATCAGGGCGAACGGCAGCGCCGTCAACAGGGCCAAAACCACCAGCACCCCGTGCAGGAGCCATTGGGAGAGAGATCGGGAGGCGTTCGACTTCATCATGGGTTCCTTGAGGCCCGCCGCATCGCCAGCGTCAGAACGGAACAGAGCACCAGCAACACCGCCCCGAGTGCGCTCGCGTAACCCAATTGGCCGAACTCAAAGCCGGTGCGGAAAAGGTAGAGCGCCGGGGTCGTGGAGGCATTCATCGGACCGCCATTGGTCAGAATCTGGATATTCTCGAAATTCTGCAGGACACTCAGCATCGACAGCAGCGAGATCACCCCGATCTGGGCCCGAAGCTGGGGTAGCTCTACATGAATGAACAATCGCCAGGGGCCGGCTCCGTCGAGTCCAGCGGCCTCCTGCAACGAGGCGGGAATGGACAGGAAACCCGCCAGATAAACCAACAGAAACACCCCGCCCGTGAAGGGCATTCCTACCATCACAATGGCGGGCAAAACCGTCGCCGGATCGCCAAGCCACGCCCGGGCGTAAGCGCCGAGGCCCACCGCGCGCAGCATCAAGTTGATCGGGCCTTCCGCGCCGTAAAGCTCCTGCCAGACCAGAATGGTCACCACCCCCGGCACCAACACCGGAAACACCAACAAGGTGCGATACCAATACGCCGCACGCGTTGAGCGCAGCGAATACAGCAGTTTCGCTCCCACCAAAGGGCCCAGGGTTTGCAGCGGGACCGTCAACCCCGCCAGCAGCATCAGGTTGCGCAATGACCGCCAGAACAACGGATCCTCGCTCAAGTGCCGGAAATTATCCAGTCCCACCCACTCCCGCATCGCCAATCCGTCGGTGCGGAAAAACGCCAACACCAGCGCGGAAACCGCAGGTAATACCACGAACACCCCGAACAGCGTCAATCCGGGCAGCAGAAAACCCGCCGCCCGCCATCCGTCACGCTCGCGGTTGGAGTCCGGCAACCTCATGGCCCGAAACCTCCCGGCAAATGCTGATCCAAAAAGGCCTGGTCCAGCAGTGCCGCATTGGCCTGCGCCAAGCGCACCAACGCCCCGCGATGAATGCGGCTCAACTCGGTCAGAAAGGCATCTTCATCCGTCATGCCCCCGAGATAGGATTGCCACAAGGTCCAGAAATCTCCCTCCCCCCGGGCGTCATACCCCCGCCAAAGCGCCAAGGTGAGAAACGCATACCGCTCTCGCGGCACCAGCGGTCCCGCTCCCGGTTTCGGCGCGACCTCGATCATGGCGGGCAAGTCGTAGACCTCCGTCTGGCCAAATGATTCGGTGGCCACGGCCGGCGTCGTAAGAAACCGCACCAATTCCACCGCCGCCGCCAGCCGCTCCGGATCCCGCTCGTGCTGCGGCACGATGAAACAGGCGCGCAGTCCCGAGTTTTGATTGATCCCACCCTGCCGCGGCAGATCCGTGCTGGCATCCGTCAAGGCGGGGAAGGGAAACACGCCCCATCGGAACACCCGCTCCGGCGCGAGATCCGCGATGCTTTCCTGCACTGCCGCCAGCGGCCGCAGATACCAGGTGCCATTGAGAAAATGAACCGACCTTCCGCGCGCGAAGATTCGTGGCACTTCCTCACCGTCGAGACTCAGAAAATCCGGTCGAAACTCCCGGGCCAGGCGCCGAACTAGCCGGGCCGTTTCGCGAAATGCCGGCGCCTTCGCAGGATCGATCAATCCGCGCTCAAACGCCACCATTCGCTCCTCCAACGTCCCCACTTCCCCTCGGGTGCATTCCGGGTCGAGCGCATCGTAGCGCCAGCCGGGCTTCGCCTGCAGATTCACCTCCGCGGCCACCGGGCGCAGGAGCAGCTCCAATATCATGTCCGCCATCCACAGCGTCTGGTGATCGTTGGGGCGCACCGCCGTTACCAGCGCAGCCCGGTCCGACCGACGCACCGCATCAAAATTGTCCAGCAGTTGTTCCCACGTTCGGGGGGCTGTGAGTCCGAGCTCCCCGTAGACATCCTGATTGTAGAAAAAACCGACCCCATACTGCGTGTAGGGCACACACCACAACGCACCGGTGGCATCGCGTGACTGGTGGATGAGTTCGTTGTGGAAGGCGTCCTGCCAAGGTCGCCCCGGATGGGCACCATCCTGATCGTTCGGCTCGGCCATCAACGGGTCCCACCGCACCAGCAATCCCGCCTGGCCGTAGCGCGTCGGCAAATCAGCCGATTCGACCAACAACACGTCAGGGGGACGACCACTCAGCATTTGGGTGCGAATCCACATCTCATGGGCGGGATACGGCACCGCTTGAGCCGAGGCCCGCCAGCCCGTGCGGCGCTCAAACTCCGGCAGCACCACGCGCAGTCCCGGCAACAAGTCTTCGTGAATGGAGGCGATACGCAGCACGCGATGATCTCCGTCAGCCGCCCTCCCCGACACGGCCGCAGCAAGCAGCAGCACCAGGCTGCCGACCAGCGACGCCACCCGTAATACCATGACCAGCGCAACCCTGCATAGGGAACCGAGTATCTGAAATCGACGAAGGGGCGTTGAAATTGAGGGCAACACGACGGGGAAGCCTCATCTATCCATCACATACTGGTATATGGCAACCTATTTCTTATCGACATCTCGTTGTTTTAGAATCCAATAGCTTTCACCTCTACCCATTTTCACCGGTGTTCGACTTCGCACCGTCCTACCTTTTTGCCCAATCGACCAGTTCCCATGAGCGACGTTTCCCTTCGCAATCTGACCAAAGTTTATCCCGCCGCCGGCAAGAATCCCGCGTTTCAAGCGGTGCGGGGCATCGATCTTGAGATCACCTCCGGGGAGTTCATGGTGCTGGTGGGTCCTTCCGGCTGCGGCAAGTCGACCACCCTGCGCATGATTGCTGGGCTCGAATCCGTCAGCGACGGCAGTATCGCGATCGGTGATCGGGTCGTGAACCAGGTGGAACCCAAGGATCGCGACATCGCGATGGTCTTCCAAAGTTACGCGCTCTACCCGCACATGAGCGTTTATGACAACATGGCGTTCGGGTTGAAACTGCGAAAAATGCCCCGGAGCGAGATTGATCAACGGGTTCGGGAGGCGGCGAGCCTGCTTGGCCTGGAGGACCAGCTCGACCGTAAACCCAAGGCGCTCTCCGGCGGTCAGCGCCAACGCGTCGCCGTCGGCCGGGCCATCGTGCGACAGCCGCAGGTATTTCTCTTCGACGAGCCGCTGTCGAATCTCGACGCCAAGATGCGGGTCGCCATGCGCACCGAAATCGCCCGTCTGCATCAACGGCTCGGCACGACCATGATCTATGTGACTCATGACCAGGTCGAAGCCATGACGATGGGAGATCGCATCTGCGTGATGAACGCCGGTCGAATCATGCAGGTGGGTCCGCCGCTCGATGTTTACGCCTCTCCGGCCAACCTTTTTGTGGCTTCGTTCATCGGCTCGCCCGCGATCAATCTGTTCGCCGGCCACATGTGGTTCGGGTCCGATGGGCCGTCGTTCGTTCCGGAGGCTCAGCACACCGGGCTGCGATTCCCACTTCCCCGGGAAACCCTTTCCCGGGACAACAATCAGGCGGATCGTCCGGTCACGCTGGGGATCCGGCCGGAGCATATCGACCTCGCCGACGAGGGAGCACCGTCACACGGCACAGCTCAGGTTGAGCTGGTCGAGTCACTGGGAGCGGAAAGCTACCTCCACCTTTCCTCCGCCGGCGTCAAATTCGTCGCCCGCATCAGCGGCATCCACCCTCCGCCCATCGGCGAGTCCGTGCCCATCCATTTTGATCTCAAACAGGCTCATCTTTTCGACCGCGAAAGCGGAGATCGCCTCTGAACCCACATCGCCCCCATGACTCGTTTCCTCCTCCTCTGTCTAATTTCCATTCTGCCGGCACCGTTCACCCGCGCGGAAACCTACGATGTTCTCGTTTACGGGGGCACGTCCGCTGCGGTCACCGCCGCCGTTCAGGCCAAACGCATGGGCCATTCCGTGATCATAGTCTGCCCCGACCGCCACCTCGGAGGCCTGAGCTCGGGCGGCCTGGGCTGGACCGATTCCGGTCGCAAGGAAATCATCGGCGGTCTGGCCCGTGAATTTTACCACCGGGTCTGGCAACACTACCAACGTCCCGACGCCTGGGTGAGGCAGGAGTCCGCCGACTATCGCCACGGCCGCACCCGCAACTCCCTCGATGACGCCACCCGCACGGGCTGGAATTTTGAACCCCACGTGGCCGAGCAGATCTTCGATGACCTTGTGCGCGAACACGACATCCCGGTCCATCGTGACCGCTGGCTCGATCGCACGTCGGGCGTTAAACTGCGGTCCGGTCGTATTCACTCCCTCACTACGCTCGACGGCCAAACCTACTCCGCCCGCATGTTCATCGACGCAACCTATGAGGGTGATCTCATGGCCGCCGCCGGCGTCAGCTACCATGTCGGCCGCGAAGCGAATCGCGTCTATGGAGAAACCTGGAACGGCGTGCAAACCGGTGCGCTCTACCATCGCCACCACTTCGGGCCCCTCCCCGCGGCCGGTGGTCTGTCGGCTCAGTCCGCTCTGAAAATCAGCCCCTACGTGGTGCCCGATGATCCGGCGAGCGGCCTGCTTCCACGTATCAGCGCAGAGCACCCCGGGGAGCCCGGCGAAGGGGACCATCGCATCCAAGCCTATTGTTTCCGCATGTGCCTGACCGACGTTCCGGAGAACCGGGTGCCGTTCCCCCGACCAGAAAACTACGACCGGTCCGAATACGAATTGCTGGCCCGCATCTATGCCGCCGGATGGGACGAAACGTTCCGCAAGTTCGATCCCCTGCCCAACCGCAAGACCGACACCAACAACCACGGACCGATGAGCACCGACAACATCGGTTTCAACTACGACTACCCGGAAGCATCCTATGCCCGACGACGGGAAATCATTGAGGAACACACCACCTACCAGCAGGGGCTGATGTATTTCCTTTCCCACGACCCCGGCGTGCCCGCGCCCGTCCGTGAGGAAATGCAGCGTTGGGGTCTGCCGCGGGACGAGTTTGTCGACAATCAGCACTGGCCGCATCAGCTGTATGTGCGGGAAGCCCGTCGCATGGTCGGTAGCTATGTCATGACGGAGCACGAACTGGTGAAGCGCCGGCCCACACCGGAGCCCGTCGGCATGGGCTCCTACGCCATCGACTCCCACAATGCGCAGCGCTACGTCACGCCGGAAGGCTGGGTGCAGAATGAGGGCGACATCGGAGAGTCCACCCGCGGTCCCTACGCCATCGCCTACGGCGCCCTCGTCCCGCAACGGGACGAAGTCGACAATCTGCTGGTTCCGGTCTGCGTATCCGCGTCCCATATCGCCTATGGTTCGA
>CBINJL010000086.1:0-8796 GCA_966250925.1 uncultured Opitutus sp.
TGACAACCCCATTGGCGCCGGTCGCTGTTCAATGTTAGCCGCGACCGCGCCCCATCGCCGCGGTCACTCCGCCCGCACGGTGTCGAACACCACCACCTTGGCCCAGCGGTGTTCGTTTTCGGCGATGAATTGCTGATGCAACGGATGCGATTGATAGGCCGCCTGATCCTCCAGGCTGTCGAAGAGCAGAATCTCCGACGCGTGGTAGCTGTTCTCCACCACTTCGCGTTTTTCAGTGTCAGCCGGCACGCCGACATGCAGGCCTTTGACCTGCGGAATTTCGCCCAGCTTGCGAATGCCTGCGAGCAGGGCCGCACGATCCTCGGCGGAATCGGGATGCTTGAGCCAGAAGAAGACGTGATGAACGAGATAGGTGGATTGGAGCATGGGAGCAGGTGTGGTCGGTTGGGCGGTTTCGGCTTTCAAGCCGGCGGCCATCGCCACGCCCAACGTGGAGGCGGCGGCGACAAAATGGCGGCGGCTGAGCGCAGCTGACGGTGTGGTGTCGGAGGACGCGGTCATGACGCCGGCAACCAACACGATCCCACGCACCGGATCAACGCCATTGAAAGGCAAGATAACGTGATGGCTTCTCGCCGAGCGTGAACAGCGTGTGCGACGCATTGGCCTGCACAAAAAACACGTCACCCGGTCGCCCTTCGTGACGCACGCCGTCGATTTCCAATTCCACGTGGCCGTCCAGCATGAGCACCATTTCCTCGGCATCGTGCGTGTGCACTGGATGATTCTGCACGCCGCCGATCAGAGTCGTTTCGTGCAACTCGAACAAACGCAGCGTCCGGGTGTGACCGTTGTAATAACCACGCCACCCGCCGCGCGGATTGGCGACAAAGGCCGCGTCCGCCATGGCAATGAGTCGTGAACTGAGTTTCCGCTCGGGATCGGTGTCCGTGATCTCGTCGCGGTCATCTTGGTCGCTGCGGTAGTGAAATTCATAATACGTCGCCGGCTCGCCCGACATGTTGCGCACCGTCACCTCGTCGCTTTCGAGAGCCAACGCCAGACCGCCCGGGCCGATCTCCCGCGTCTCTGCGGCCAAAGCCATTTGCAATCGCCCGGCCGTGACCACGAGCAGCTTCACCGTATCGGGCGCCTCCGGCGTAGTCACGGTTTCGTCGCCGGGCGCCAACATGACCGCCCGGGCGGAAAGAAAGGCCACATCCGCGCCGGAACCGGCGAAAAACTGGCGAGCCTGACCGGCAGCGTGGATTACCGGCGACTGCTCCGCCACGCGCCAAACACCGGAAGGAACTCGTTCGCCAGACGTGGTCATGGCAAACACTGCGGCGAAAAGCGGTATCAGCAGCAATCGGGTTTTCATGCGGAAACTATCGGCCGGATTGATGACGTGGGCGCAAGCGCTCGACCCGCGGACTGCGCCGACCGTTAAACGCGTCCGGTTGCGACAGTTTAACATTGTCCTGACTTTCCCGGTCTTGATCGCGCCGCTCCACCTTTTCAGCGTCGTTCGGTGCGCGTATCCATTCGTCGAATCGTTGTCGGACTGATCTGGGGGCTGGGCATCGCCCTGCCCGCGCTTTGGGCGGAGGATGCACCGGCGGGCGCCGCCGATCTCGCCACCGCCCAATCATTGTTCGACGAGCGGCGTTATGCGGAAGCTCAGCCGGCCTTCGAAGCGGTGCTTGCCGCGGAACCGGACAACGTCTCGGCCTTGATGTATCTGGGCAAACTCGCCGCCAAACGCCGCGAGCGCGCCGCGGCCGTGAACTATCTGCGCCGCGCGGTCGAACTCGCGCCGACCGACGCCGAAGTGCAGTTTGAATACGGTGCGGCCTGCAGTCTCTACGCGGAAACGCTCGGCAAGTCGTTTCGCGCCCTCGGCCAGGCGCTCCGCGGTCGCAATGCGATGGAGCGCGCCGTCGAACTCGCGCCCGATGACCTCAGCTTCCGTCAAGGGCTACTCGAATATTACGCATCCGCCCCGGGCATCGCCGGCGGCAGCATGGACAAGGCCTTCGTGCAGGCCGACGAGATTGCGCGGCGTGACCTCGATCGCGGCGCCTTTGCCCGCGCTCATTTGCAGAAGGCGCAGGACAATCTCGCCGGCGCCATGGAAACGCTGGCGGCAGTGTTGGAACGCGCGCCGGACAACTACTTCGCTCTTTTCGAATTCGGCCGCTGCGGTGCCCTCTCCGGCCTTCACCTGGAAAAGGCGCTGGCCGCGCTGCAACGCTGCCTGGAACGGCCCGCACCGGACAAGGGTTCGCCGCCCGCCTACGTGTGGTATCGCATCGGCCAGATTCGACTGCGGCAGAACGATCCCGCCGCCGCCCGTGCCGCGTTTGCCGAGGCGGTGGCACTCATGCCCAACGACAAGAAGTTGACCGACGCCCTCGCCTCGATTCCCGCGGCAGGCTCTTGAAAGTTACAGAAGGAAACGAAGCCATCAGCCTGCAGTGACTCTGCTCCGTTTCCCTCTGCTTGCCCGCCTTCGGAATGTTTTCTCTTGTGAAATAAAGCAATGCCGCGGCTTCGTTCACCTTCGTTTCCTTCTGTAAAATCCCCTTCCCAAAAACCGCCTGTATCAGAATTTCAACTTCACCGAGAGGTAGGCTTCCAACGGCTTCGCCTTCGTCACGATCATCGTCGGCGCAAAGGACGAGCCGATGAAGTAGTCCTCATCGGTCAAATTATCCAGTCGCAGGAAAATCTCCCAGGTGTTCGCCCGGTAAAAGAGATTGGCGTTCCAGACCAACGATTCCGGCAGCCGCAGGGTGTGTTCGTTATCGAGCCAGAACGCTTCCTTGTAACTCGGGCCGGCACCGAACCCGAAGCCGTTGTCGAAGGTGAAAACCGCGAAGACATTCCAGGCGAACATCGGATAGCCGGCACGCAGCCCTTCAGGGTTGTTGGCATAGCGATCTGTAGTGGCTCCGACGATACGCGGATCCCAGTTGTATTGAATCGAGCCGGAATACAGCGCCACGTTTTCGTCGGTCCAGAACGGCGCCGTGGTGAAGGGAAATTCGTTGAGATACTTCGCCTGCTGATCGCCGATGTTGGCGATCAGACTGAAATGACGCGTCGGCGCAAACGTGAGTTCCAATTCGTAGCCTTCGGCCTCGTAGGCGTTGGTGTCGGTGCCCGCGACATTCCGGGAGATCGAGGACTTCTTGTAACGGTAGGCGGAAGCCGCGGCGTAGAATCGGCCGTCGAGCAGATTGAATTTGATGCCGCCTTCATAAAACGGTGCGTCGAGGAAATTGCCTTCGCCCACGGTGATGCCGCCGGTCTCGCCGGGATTAAACGCCGTGCCCCCCTGGATCGCGGCGTAAAGGGCCACGTTTTCCGTCATCCGAAACACCGGGTTAAGCGACCAATTCACGTAGTCCGCGTCGCCCGAGGTGAAAACCTGCGGCGGTGGAAACTCGTCCGCCGTGTTCGAGTAACGAAAGTCCGCGTGTTCGGCACGCACACCACCGAGCAGTGAAAAACGCTCCCCCAGCGCGGCCCGAAACTGACCAAAGGCGCCAACCTGCCAGAGCTCGGATTTGTTGCCGCCCACGAACCACGCCGGCAAACCGACCGACGTGGGGTCCCAGTCGTATTGCGGGCCGACCTGCACGACCGTCCAGGCCGGAACCGCCGTGCTGCTGACGTCGCGGCGATTGAACGGCTCGACGCCAAAATCGATGGCATCGTTATTGGACCCGAAACGCACATCGGCCCCGTATTGCAGCGCGATCCGTCCCCAGCGCGAATCGTGGGTTTCGTCGACCACAAGTTTCTCGTGCAACGCCCACGCATCGGAAGCCCGGGCGAATCCGTAGCTCGAAAGTTTTTGAGTGGAAACGGATTCGTAGAAGGTCTTGAGCGTCAGCGTCCGGCCGCCGCCACCGGCCCAGGCGAAATCGAGAAACCACAGAAACGTCTGCGAGTCGGCAAAGTCGCTGGCGTCGGACAGGACGTCGTTGCCCGCGATGGGACGGGTGAACAGTTCGCCGCCGGCCGCGAAATAGTCGGGCGTGTATTTGTAGCCGAAAAGTGCGCCGTTGTAGTGCACGGGCGTGGCCAGAGCCGCGGCGCCGTCGAGCGTCGGATAACGCGCCTGAAAGTCCGCCGCCGGCACCACGATGGCGAGGTTCGGATCGTAGCCGGTGGCGTAAGCGATATCGACCTGGTTCATCAACAGGAACGGATCAGCCGTGCCGCCGAATGCCGCCGACGTCGTGTTGGGATCGATCTCGCCGTAGATGTAGTTGCCGTGATCGATCAGATCCTGCGTCACGCGATTCCAGCCGGCGTTTTCGTTGGACTTGAAGTCGTAGTATTCCGCGCCGGTGAACACGCTCAACGTCGGGGAAAGCCGCGCCTTGGCCGCGCCGTAAACGGAGATGTAGTCGTTGCGCACGGCGTTGTAATAACTGTCCGCCTGTTGCCCCGTGATCGAAAGCCGATAGGCCATCGGCTTGTCGGCCAGCATGAGCGGACCGCCCACATCGAGGCGCGCATGATAATGATCGTAGGAGCCGTAGGTCATCTCCACCGCCCCGCGAAAGGCGTCGAAGTAAGGCGACTTGGGCACGAAGTTGGCGTAACCGCCGGCATTGGCGGGACCGAATTGCGCCGGCGCGGGGCCCTTGACCAAATCCATCGCATCGAGCGACCCGAACGAGGTTGGCGTCTCGCTCTGATTCGAGATACGCGGCATACCGTTGTAGAATACGCTGGCATTGTCGCCCCGCATGAACGGCAGTCCCGGCAGGCCGAAAGTATTGGGCCGGGTCATGCCGGCGCCGACCCGCGACAGGTCGCTGAAGTCCTTTACGGCGAGCTGCTTCATGGCCTCCGGCGTCAGCAGCGTGACCGAACGCGGCGTATCCATGATGCTCATTTCGCCCAAAAACACCGAGTCCGTCGGCCGACTGGTCTGCATGAGCGTGTCGTCACCCAGGCCAGCGGTTTCCTCCAGGATGAAGGCCTCCAGCGACAGGATCTCGGGCTCGGCGCGTCCATCGACCGCAACTTCCTGCGCTCCGGCAATGGCGACCCCAAGGACGACGGCCATGCCGAAGCCACCGCAATGACGATGCTTTAAAACGTCGAAATGAGAAAGGCAGTTCATGGTCGAAACCACGTCGGAATCAACGGACGCAGATGCTAGGTTATGCGCATACTCGCCCGCCCCGGCGCAAGTGCGGAGTTTTCGCCCGCTCGCCCACCCCGGCTCGCGTCTTGCCCCGGTCACCGGATTGCGTCACCTCCGGACTGCGCCATGACCCGCATCGTCGACTGTCACATCCACGCCTATCCGCCGGAAGTGTTTCAAAACCCACGCGCCTGGGGTGAAGTGCACGGCGAACCCTGGTTCACGCAATGCGTCGCGCCGCTCAACCGACCGAGCCTCCAGGGCTGGGCCGACACCGATCGCCTGCTGCGCGACATGGATCGCGCCGGCGTGGAAAAAGTCGTGATGCTCGGCTGGTATTGGGAGCGTCAGGAAACCTGCGAGCTGCAGAACCGCTGGTTTCTCGACTGGCACCGGCAACATCCCGATCGTATCCACGCTTTCGCTACAGTGAACCCCGCCTCCGGGCAACGCAGCCTGGACGACGTGCGCCGGGCGCTCGACGGCGGACTCCGCGGCATCGGCGAGCTGTTGCCGGCCGCGCAGGGGTTCGCCTTCGACGACGATAATTTCGGGCGTCTCGTTGATCTCGCGACCGAGGCCGCGGTGCCGATCAATCTGCACGTGACCGATCCGCTGCTGATCGGCGCCGCCGGCACGCTGCCCACCCCGCTCGGGGACTTTCTCCAGCTCGCGATGGACCGCCCGGAGACCGTCTTCATTCTCGCACACTGGGGCGGCGGAATTCCTTTTTTCGAACTGAATCCGCGAGTGAGAAAACGACTGCGTAATGTATTTTATGATACATCCGCCTCGCCGTTGCTCTACGACCAGCGGATCTTTCGCACTGTGTGCGACCTGATCGGCCCAGAACGCATTCTCTTCGGCTCGGACTACCCGCTGCTGCTGCACCCGCGCGAGTCACGCGAACCGGATTTCTCCCGCATGATCACGGACATCCGCGCCAGCGGACTGACCGACGCGGAGTTCGATCAGATCATGGGCGGCAACGCGCTGAGTCTGTTGAAGCTCGATTGAACAATTGATGTTTAACGCAAAGACCGCGAAGGCCGCAAAGCACGCAAAGAAAGGCGGTAATGAAATCGCAACACCGCTGCAGACACTCACCCCGCGGGCTTACCTTGGTAAGCCCCTGTCATTCCACTACACTACGCGGGCCCAGAGCACCTTGAGGTAGCGCTGATCGGGAGCGTTGGAATACACCGGGTGATCCGCGCCCGGTCCGGTGCGGTCGAGATATTGCAGACGACGATTCTGGCGGTGGGCCGCCTTGGTGACCAGTTCCTCAAAAACTTCCGCCGGCAGAAGCCCGGAGCAGGAACAGGTCACAAAGATGCCACCCGGTTTCACCAACGAGATCGCAAGTTGATTAAGATCCTCGTATTTGCGGCGGCCCTCGGCGGCGCCGGCCGGCTCACGGGTGAGAATGAACTTCGGTGGATCGCACACCACCACGTCGTAGGTTTCGCCGTTGGTCTGCATCTGGCGCGCGTAGGCAAAGGCATCGGCGTGCACGTAGCTGATCCGCGCGCGGTTGAGGTTGGCGTTGCGCTTGGCCTGGGCGATGGCGGCTTCATCGAGGTCGACGGCGGTGACGTCATCGGCGTTGCCCACGAGTTTGGCATTGAGCGAAAACCCCGAGGTGTAACAGCAAAGATCGAGCACGCGCGCGCCGGACGTATAGTCGGTCAGTCGGCGACGATTCTCGCGCTGATCGCAGAAGAAGCCGGTTTTGTGACCTTCGGCGAAATCCACTTCGTAGCGGACGCCGTGTTCGCGAATCTTCACCTTCGTCGGCGCGGCGGTGTTGGTTTCATTGAAAGTGGATAGTTTGATGCCTTCGAGACTGCCGAGATCGTGATCGACCTGCACGCGGGCGAAACGCGTGCCGCACAACTCGTGCAGCAACGGCAGCCAGCCCGGCAGGCGTTGCGCGATGCCGAGGCTGGTGACATCGCACAGCAGCGTGTCGCCGTAGCGGTCGATGGTCAGGCCGCTTAGGCCGTCGCCGTCGGAATTGATCAAGCGATAGGCGTCGGTGACGGCGTCGAGTTTCAGCAGATCGCGCCGCAGACTGACGGCCCGCCGCAACGCTTCCTCGAAGTAGTCTTCGCCGCGCGATTCGGTGCCGTGGCGCAACACGCGCAACGGAATCTTCGCCCGCGGATTGTAGAGGCCGGAGCCGCAGACCTGGCCGGCCTTGTTGTAAACCGTAACCCAATCGCCCGGGCGCGCTCCCGGCGAAGCGGGGCCGAGCATGCGCGGGAAGATGGCCGGTTGAAAGGTGAAGAACTTCAACTGGGCCCACGGCGTCGGCCGGTCGGCAGGTGCGATGGAGACGGGAGAATCGGCGTCGGACATGAACGAAGACAATGAGCCAAGCGGCAAAACCGCGCGGACAAAAGACGGAATACGCGGAAGGGAAAACGAAGGAAGGCCGGCGGAATCCCGCCGGCCTTCGTCAAAACGATCGTGGTGAGAACGAACGCAGAATCGTCGCTCAGGCCACACGCTCGACCACGAGCGGCGGCGGCGTCGGACGCTTGGGCGCGAGACGGTAGGCGTTCTTGAAGTATTCGAGCGCCTGCTCGAGCTTCGACTCGTCGTTGTAGTGAATCATCATGAGCGGCTCGCCCTGTTTGACCTGGGTGCCGACCTTCTTGATCTCGGAAACGCCGACCGCGTAGTCGATCTTGCCCTTGGGGCCGTTGGCACCCGCGCCGAGGATATGCACGCCGCGCGCGATCATGGCCGCGTTGATGGTGTGCACGTAGCCGCGCTTGGGGGCCGGCAGCTTGCGGATGTGTTTCGCCTCGGGGAATTTCGACGGATCGTCGATGAACGACGTGTCGCCGCCTTGGGCCTTGACCAAATCCTTGAGCTTTTCGAGGGCCGAACCGTCGGTAAGATGACGTTGCACGGTCTGCTTGGCGGAAAGCGTCGAACCGGCCACGCCGGCGAGGCGCACGATCTCCATGCCCAGCTTGAGCACGAGTTCCTGCATGTCCTCGGGACCTTCGCCCTTGAGGAGCTGGATCGCTTCCTTGAGTTCGAGCGCGGTGCCGACGGTGTCGCCGAGCGGCTGATTCATGTCGGTCACCAGCGCCACGCAGCGGCGCTTCATGGAGCGGCCGACGCGGGTCATGGAACGGGCGAGCTGCTTGGCCTGCTCCAGATCCTTGATGAAGGAACCGTTGCCCCACTTGACGTCGATCACGAGGCCTTCGGAACCTTCGGCGAGTTTCTTCGACAGCACCGAACCGGTGATGAGCGGAAGGCTCGGGATGGTGCCGGTGACCTTGCGCATGTCGTGGAACTTGGCGTCGGCCGGAGCGAGATCCTCGTCCTGCTTGACGATGGCGCCGCCGATCTTGCCGAGCTGCTTGGTGAACTCGTCGATGGAGAGCTCTTCCTTGAAGCCCGGGACCGCGCTCAGCTTGGTAAGCGTGTTGATGATGTAATCGTGCTCGTTGTCGCACATCATGGGCACGACCACGCCGCTGGCCATGGCGAGCGGCACCAGCACGAGCGAGGTCTTGTCGCCCACGCCGCCGGTCGAGTATTTGTCGATCTTCGGTTTCGCGATGTGCGAGAGGTCGATCACTTCGCCCGAGAGCATCATCTCTTCAGTCAGCTCCGCCGTTTCCTGGGCGGACATCTGTTGG
>CBINJL010000087.1:0-8689 GCA_966250925.1 uncultured Opitutus sp.
GCTGGTCGGTGATGATGATGCCGGCGGCGTGTTTGCCGGTGTTGCGCACCATGCCTTCGAGCACGAGACCGGCCTTGACGATTTTCTTGGCCATCGGATTGCGATCGATCTCGGTGCGCAGCTCGGCGGACTTCTCGATGGAATCGTTGAGCGAAATGTTGAGCTCGTCGGGAATCATCTTGGCCAGCCGGTCGGCGTCGGCGAAGGCGAGGTCGTGCACGCGGGAGACGTCGCGGATAACCATCTTGGCGCCGAGCGTGCCGTAGGTGATGATGTTGGCCACGCAGTCGCGGCCGTATTTGTCGCGCACGTAGTCGATCACTTCGCCGCGGCGGCGCATGCAGAAGTCGATATCGAAGTCGGGCGGCGAAACGCGTTCGGGATTGAGGAAACGTTCGAAGAGCAGACCGAACCGCATCGGGTCGACGTTGGTGATGCCGAGCAGGTAGGCGACCAGGCAACCGGCGCCGGAACCGCGGCCCGGGCCGACGGGAATGTCGTGCTGTTTGGCCCAGTTGATGAAGTCCCAGACGACGAGGAAGTAGTCGACGAAACCGGTGACGTTGATGATGGCCTGTTCGTAGCCGAGACGCACGGCGAGTTCCTGGGGCTGATCGAGACCGGAGTAGTCGGGCGGCTTGGGCTTTTCGCCTTCGGGACGGTTGTTGAGCAGATCAAGCCGGGAGGCGACCTCGGGATGGGCGGCGACGCTGTCGAAATCGACGTTGTAGCGCTGTTTCAGACCTTCGACGCAAAGCTGATGCAGGTATTCGGAAGGTGAATACTTGGAAACGATCTCAGGCGGCAGCGGATACTTCGGGTAACGCTCCGAGCCCTTCGGAAACGGAATCGCCAGGTCGCACATCTCGGCGACGAGCTGGGTGTTGAGAATCGAATCGGGATGGTCGGGGAAAACCTTCTCCATCTCGGCGCGCGATTTGAGGTAGAACTGGTCGCCGCTGAAACGCATGCGGTTTTCCTCGGCCAGTTTGGCGCCGGTCTGGATGCAGAGCAGGGCGTCGTGCGGGGCGGCGTCCTCGGCGTTGACGTAGTGAACGTCGTTGGTGGCGATGATCTTGAGGTTGAACTCCTCGGCGAGTTTGAGGAGGCCGGGAATGATCTTGAGCTGTTCCGGGATGCCGTGGTCCTGGATTTCCACGAAGTAATTCTCGCGGCCGAAAATATCGACGAACCGCGCGCAGGCCTCGCGGGCCTCCTCTTCGCGATCGCGGAGCAGCATCTGGGGCACGAGCGAGGCCAGACAGCCGGTAAATCCGATCAGCCCCTCGGAATACTGGGCGAGGGTTTCGATGTCGGTGCGCGGTTTATAGTAAAATCCGCGCAAGTGGGAGTCGGATACCAGTTTGAGCAGGTTCTGGTAGCCGGTGAGGTTTTTGGCCAGCAGCCCGAGGTGGTAGTAGCTTTTGCCATCTTCGGCGCGACCCTTCTTTTCCAAGCGCGAACCGGTGGTCATGTAGAGCTCGCAACCGATCAACGGCTTGATCCCGGCGGACTTGGCGGCGTTGTAGAAGGCAATGGCGCCAAACAGGTTGCCGTGATCGGTGAGGGCGAGGGCGGTCATGCCGAGTTCGGCGGCGCGGCCCATGAGACGGTCGATCCGGCAGGCGCCGTCGAGGAGGGAATAGTCAGTGTGGACGTGAAGGTGGGCGAAACTCGGATCGGCAGGCACGGCGGTGAGTCAAAGTAAGAAGTGAGAAGTAAGAAGGAAGAAGTGGCGTGAAGCGGCGCCTTTTTGGCGCAGGCCGAGCCGGACAAAATTGCCGTTGACGACGGGGGGCGGGTTTGGCCTTCTGAGCCTTTTTCCCTTTCAGAAACACGTCTGCCGACATGCCCATCGAAATCAAAATCCGTAAAAGCGAGCCCGTTGACCGCGCCCTGCGTCGTCTGAAGAAGAAGCTCGAGCGCGAGAACATCATCAAGGGTGTTCGCGCCAAGCGTTACTACGAAAAGCCCTGCGCGAAGCGTCGCCGCAAGGAGAAGGTCATGGCCTTCACCCAGATGCTGCGCCGCCGCCACGAGGGTTGATGCTCCGCCGCCGCGTTCACCGCGGCCGCCCGTCATTTTTCACCGCGCCGGCCGAACCGTAATGTTCGGAGGCGCGGTTTTTTGTGCACCCTTGCCAATCTGCTGCAACTTGCTGTCGTTGCCGCCTTCCCGTCTATCGCCGCTGAAAAGATCGCCTTAGTGAAACCCGTCCTCGCGCTCTCCTCCTGCTGGAATTCCTATCGCCACAACGACGGCTACGCGATGCTGGCGGAGATCCGGGACATGGGCTTCGAGTATGCGGAATTGAGCCACGGCACCCGCATCATGCTCGTGCCGGGCATCCTCAAGGCGGTCGAGGAGGGCGTGGTCAAGATCAGCACGACGCACAATTTCTGTCCGTTGCCGACGGGCATCAATCACTCGGCGCCCAACCTGTTCGAACCCTCCGCCCGCGCGCATCAGGAACACGATCAGTGGCTGCGCCACACGTTGCGCTCGATCGATTTCACCGCCCAGATCGGCGCGAAGATCATGGTGACGCACCTCGGCAGCGTGCACTTTTTCTGGAGCAATCCGGTGGGCAAGGTGAAGCGTTTCCTGCAAAACCAGCCCGATGTCGATGTGGCCAACGACGCCGGCTACCGCAAGGTGCTGGGCAAGGCCATGACCAAGCTGCGCGCCCGCATGCCGGCCTACTGGGAACAGGTGCGGGCGAGCCTCGAAAAGATCAAAAGCCATGCGCTCGAAAAGGGCGTCATGATCGGTTGCGAGAACCGGGAAAAGTTTCAGGAGCTGCCGCTCGACGACGACTTCACGGGGTTCTTCGACAGCATGGTGGGCGAGACGCATTGCGGGTATTGGCACGACACCGGCCACGCTGATTTGAAGCAGCAGATGGGGCTGCTCAACCACCGGGAGCATTTGACCAAAATGAGCGATCGGCTGCTCGGGTTTCATCTCCACGACGTGGCGGATGACGACGACCATCAGCCGATCGGCTACGGTCACATCGATTTCGACATGGTGAGCGAGTTCTGGCGTCCCGAGCACCGCCTCACCCTCGAACTCAGCCCGCGCACCACGCCGCAGCACGTGAAGGAATCGCGGGCGCGCGTCGTCGATCTGATCGCGAAACGCTTCGGTTGAGGCGTTCGCTCAGGCGTCGTTTTCCGACGTCTGCGTCAGCAACTCAGCCACCCAGCGGCGGTGCGGACCAGACAGCGTCAGGGCATCGAGCGCGGTCAACGGCACCCAATGCAGCTCCGGGCCGAGCGATTCCGGCGCGGCGAGACGTTTGATCGTTTCGGTGATGCGGTAGCGGGTGATGCCACGTTTCTTCGTCGCCAGCACCGGCGCGTGCGGCGGGATCGCGACGTGTTCGGCGCCGGGCAACTCATATTGACCGGCGAGGCGTTTGGCTTCGGTCGGGATGCGATGCAGCAGGAGTTTTCCGTCCGCCACGCACCAGGCGCGCACGACCGCAACGTCCTCGAACTTCGTCTTGGCGAGCTGCGGATACGATTCCGGATCGCCCGCGGCACAGCCCGCGCAATGACGCCGCACCGGACAGATTGTGCACAACGGCGTGCGGCGATGGCAGACCGTGGCGCCGAGCTCCATCATGGCCTGGTTGTGATCGCCCGGACGGTCCGCCGGCACCAGCGACTCGGCCAACGGCGTGAAGGCTTTGGCCGCGCTGGTGCTGTCGCGCCATGGCGTGGCATCGGCGGTGAGACGCGAGAGAATGCGGACCACGTTGCCATCGACGCAGGCCGTGCGCACGCCCAGCGCGATCGAGGTGACGGCGGCGGCGGTGTAGGGGCCGATCCCGGGCAACGCGCGCCACGCCTCCGGTGTCCGCGGCGGCTCGGGCAACGCGACGTAGGCGCGGGCGAGTTTGTGCAGATTGCGGGCGCGCGAGTAGTAGCCGAGCCCTTCCCAGAGTTTGAGCACGGTGCTTTCGTCGGCCGCGGCGAGCGCCGCGAAATCAGGCAACGCCTCCAGCCAGCGGGCGAAATAGGGCAGGGCGGTTTTGACCTGCGTCTGCTGCAGCATGAACTCGCTCACCACCGTTTTGTAGAGCGACGGCGCCTCCCGCCACGGCAGCCGGCGACGGTTCGCATCATACCACGCGATCAGATCGCGTTGGAAGGTGCCGGGTTGATCAAGCGAGGTTTTGGCCACAAAAGACACATCTGGTGCAAAAAAACCTCCCGGCGCCACCACGGATTCGTTTTGTGGAGCCTGCGCTCCGCGCACACTTCCATGCCCAAGAAAAAATCCAACGCCGATCCCGCCGCGCCCAAGACGCTCTCGTCCTACACGGCGAAGCTCACCGACGAGCAGCTCGACAAGCTCGGCGCCTGGTGCGCGGGCCGCGGCTGGCAGCCGTTCGAAGTCGTCTACACCCGCTTCGCCTACAAGGGGCCGGATTGCAACGTCACCGCCTACACCAGCCGCAAGGTTGTCATCGCCGGGAAAGGCACGGAAGCGTTCGTGCAGATGACGCTTGAGCCCGAGATCACCGGCGAAGCGAAACTCGGTTACGACGAAGTGCTGCATCCCGACTGGTTCGAACCGCATGCCGGTCTCGACGAAAGCGGCAAGGGCGACCTGTTCGGCCCGGTGGTCGCCGCCACCGTCATCGCCACCGCGCCGGCCATTCGCACGTTGATCGACGCCGGGGTGAAGGACTCCAAGAAGATCGCCGATTCGCAGATCGTGAAACTCGACAAGATCGTGCGCGCCACGCCCGGCGTGACCGTCGAGATCTGCACCTGCGGCATGCCGAAATACAACGAACTGATGGCACGCCCGCGGGCCAATCTGAACAAGCTCCTCGCCTGGCAGCACGGCATCGCGCTGATCGAGGCGCTGAAACGCCAGCCGGTTGATCGCGGGTTACTCGACCAATTCAGCGAACGCCCGTTGGTGCAGGAGGAATTGAAACGCAAAAACATCACCGGATTCGATCTCGCCATGCGCACCAAGGCCGAAGAGGACCCGGTCGTCGCCGCCGCTTCGATTGTCGCCCGGGCCGAATACGTGCGCATCATGCATCGCCTGTCGGAGCGTTTCGGCTCGCCGTTGCAAAAGGGCGCAAGCGCGCTGGTGAAACAGCAGGCGCACGACATCATCAACCGCTTCGGCGCGCGCGCCCTGGGCGATTTTGCCAAACTGCATTTCCGCACCGCCTACGAAGTGGTTAAGGAAGCGGGCAAGTTGAACGAGCTCCCGCTGCCCGAACCCAAGGATCGCTTCGTGCGCTAACGAGTTCTTTTTCGCGATGCCGATACGCCGCCAGCTCCGAGGCTTCGACCTCAAGCAGATCGCCGGATTCGAATGCCTCATCGGCGTCGACGAGGCGGGACGCGGTGCGCTGGCCGGACCGGTCGCGGCCGGCGCGGTGCTGGTGACGCGTGAATTTCTCGACAGCAACTGGGTCGCGATCAACGCCCGCCGCATCAACGACTCGAAACAGCTCACGCCGACCGAACGCGACGCGTTGTGGTTCGACTTCGAGGCGCTCATGGCCGAGCGCCAGATTCACGCGCACTACGGCATGGCGGACGTGGCCGAGATTGAGCAGCTCAACATCCTCGGTGCGACCAAACTCGCCATGCGCCGCGCCCTCGAAGCCATCTATCCGCCGTCGGCCTTCGAGCAGCAACGCGAACCCGATCTGTTTTCGTCGGACGAGGAGGTCGCCAACTACCAACCCCGTGCCTCCGCCAGGATTCTGATCGATGGCCTGCGGATGAAAAACTTTCCCTATCCGCACGAGGGCATCGTTCACGGCGACGGCCGTTCGCTCTGCATCGCCATGGCGTCGATCATCGCCAAGGTCGCGCGTGATCGTTACATGGAGCGCTGCCACGAGGAGTTTCCCGGTTACGGATTCGCCGCGCACAAAGGTTACGGCACCGAGGAGCATCGCGAGGCCGTGCTTCGCCTCGGCCGCTGTCGTCATCACCGCACGACTTTTCTGCGCAAACTGCTCGCCGGCCGGATCGACCCGCGGCAATTCGACTTCCTCGCCTGATCGCATTTCGCGCCCGCTTCTTCGCCGCCCGTTCACCGCCCACCATGCCCCCGAAAAAGCACAGCTCCCTCGATCGTGTGCTCGGTCGTCTGGATACGCTCGACCCAGTCAACCTCACCAATCTCGTGCAGCGTCTCGCCCGCGAGCGCGGTCTGTTCGAAGCCATTTTCAACACGCTTCAGGAAGGCGTGCTGGTCATTACGCCCGACGGCGAAATCGAATACGCCAACAATTCCGCCCACCGGCTCATCGGTCTCAACGGCGATGAGTTGTCGGGCCAGACCTTGTGGCGACTCGTGCCCGGCCTGCGTCCTTCGCTGGCCGCGTCGCTCGACGACGACGCGCTGCCGGTGATCGCAAGGGAATTCGAACTCACCTATCCCGAGCCCCGCACCGTGCGGCTCTACATGGTGCCGTTTCGCGGCGAGAGCGGACGCGACGACGAGCGCCGCTACGCCGTGATCCTGAGCGATGTTTCGCGGGAAAAGGCGTCGACGGAAAAGCGGATCGAAAACGAACGCACGTCCTCGATTCTACTCCTCGCCGCCGGCGTGGCGCACGAACTCGGCAACCCGCTCAATTCGCTCAACATCCATCTTCAGCTCATCGAGCGAAAACTCAAAAAACTGCAGGCGCCGGCGCGTGAAGTCGATGCCCTGACGGATTCGATCGGCGTGTGTCGCGACGAAGTGCGCCGGCTCGATGGCATCATCAGCAACTTTCTCGAAGCCATCCGGCCGCGTCCGCCCGATCTCGCTGAGCTGCACCTGCTGGAGGTGCTCGACGACGTGTTGCGTTTTCAGCACAGCGAACTCGAGGACCGCGGCATCGAAGTCGAAGTCGAGGCCGGCCCGGACCTGCCCGTCGTCATGGCCGACCGCAATCAGCTCAAGCAGGTGTTTTTTAATGTGATCAAGAACGCGGTGGAGGCGATGGAGCCCGGCGGCCGGCTGCATCTCAAGGCGCGTTCCGACGACGATTCGGTGTATTTACTTTTTGGAGACACCGGCAGCGGCATCAAGCAGGAGGACCTGCTGCGCATGTTTGAACCATATCACACCACCAAGCCGACCGGACACGGGCTCGGTCTCATGATCGTGCAGCGCATCATGCGTGAACACGGCGGTCAGGTGGGCGTCGAGAGCAAGGCCGACGTCGGCACGGTCGTGACGCTGGAGTTCCCGCGCAAGGATCGCCGCGTGCGCATGCTGCGGTCCTGAACGCGCCGCGGCGCAGATTGCGGGCGTGCCTCAGTTCTGCTTTTCGTCGCGCCGTTTCTCCGGATCGGGCACACCGCGATCGCGCTGGGGCGGGGGAGCGGGCGGCGGGTCGCGTCGTGGATTGGCCGGCGGCGTAAAGGTGGGACGACCGGGCGCGGGAGTTGACGGCTTCATCGGAACCGGGCGCTGCGGTCGCGGCGTGGGCGCGACGATGGCGGGGGGCTGCGGGCGCGGGCGCTCGACGCGCGGCGGCTCATTGCGGGGCGGACGTTCCCGTGGCGGCTGCGGTTGCGGGCGTTCAGGGCGCGGTGCCGGCCGCTCGACCGGGCCAGGTTGAAGGTCCGGATTAAAATCGGGTCGATTGGGACGCTCGGGGCGGTTGGGTTTGGGCCGATCCGGACGGTCGTCGCGATCCGGTCGCTCCGGACGATTGGGCCGGTCCGGGCGATCATCGCGATCCGGGCGGTCTCCGCGATCGGGATAGCGACCGCCGGGATAAGGGCGTCCCCAGCCGGGACCCGGCACCGGGAAATCGCTGCGGGCGTGGGCGTAGGTCGGATATCCGAGCGGGTAGGAGGCGTCCCACCAGATGCGATCCTGCACGTAATGCGGGCGACTGAGCACCACCGTCTGCGCCGTGGTCACGGCGGGAACGCCGGCGATTTCGACCAGTTGCCCGTCCTCCATCCGGGCGCGGAAAAGCATCTCGGCGCGCTCCGGATCGTCGATCATACGGTCCTCGACGCCGACCACGCCGCTGGCGAGCAGCGTGTCGCGGGCAAATGTCATGGCGTAAGCGCGCTCCTCGGCGTTGATCGGTTGATCATCGGCGAGGAAAAGCACGATGGCGTAGGTGATCGGCCCCCGGCTGACGACGCGTCCGCTGTCGCGTGGCGAGGTCGCGCAGCCGCCGGCGAGAATCAGGAGGATTCCCGTCAGGCCAAGCGTCGCGAGCAACCGCAGGGAACGAGTTGGGTTCATGATGGAAACGCCGGCGGCAGAGAAGGGTTGGCGGGGCCGCAATCGCGACCGGCGAACGGCGTGCTGATTGTGACCCGGGGCACTGGTGCCGGTTCCGCGGCGGCGGTCGATGCGGGTCAATTCGACACACCGGACTTGACCGCAAAGAACGGCTGGGCGTGAGTGGCGTCATGGTGCCAACGGTTCTGATCGTGGACGACGAACGTCACACCCGCGAAGGGTTGCAGCAGGCATTGGAGGACAACTTCGATGTCTCCGTGGCCGGCAGTGCGGATGAAGCGTTCAACCTCATGGAGGTCGAAACCTTCGACGTGATCGTGACCGATTTGCGTATGCCGGGCAAAAGCGGTCTCAAGGTGATCGACAAGGCGCTGACGTTGCCGAACCGCCCGGCGGTGCTGATGATGACCGCCTACGGCAGCATTGATACGGCGGTCGA
>CBINJL010000088.1:0-8680 GCA_966250925.1 uncultured Opitutus sp.
GTTTGCCCTCGTTGAGCTGGCGGACGAACTGCTTCACGCCGTCCTTGTAGAGGAAGGTGACGGGCTTGGGCGTGGCCGGGCGTTCGTCGACGAATGTGATTTCCAAGCCGCTGTTGAGGAAGGCCAGCTCACGCAGGCGCTGGGCGATGCGGTCGCCGACAAAAACCGTGGTTTCCTTAAAAATCTCCGGGTCCGGCTTGAAGGTAATGTAGGTGCCGGTGCCGCGGGCCTTGCCGATGACGTTGAGCGGTTTGACGGTCTTGCCGCGCTCGAACTTCATGTGGTGCACCTGGCCGTCGCGCGATACCTCGACCTCGAACCACTCGGAGACGGCGTTGACGCACTTGGCGCCGACGCCGTGGGTGCCGCCGGAGAACTTGTAACCGCCCTGGCCGTATTTGCCGCCGGAGTGCAGGGTGGTGAGCACCATCTCGACGCCGGGGATGCCGTATTGCGGGTGGATGTCGACCGGGATGCCGCGGCCGTCGTCGCGAATGGAAATCGAACCGTCGACGTGGATGGCAACGTCGATGCGCTTGCAATGCCCGGCGAGGTGCTCGTCGACCGAGTTGTCGAGCACTTCGGACACGCAGTGGTGGAGCGCCCGTTCGTCGGTGCCTCCGATATACATGCCGGGTTTTTTGCGGACCGCTTCGAGGCCTTCGAGTTTGCCCAGTTTGGAAGCGTCGTAGGTGCCGGTGATGGCGGGATTTTCGGGAGGCGGAACCGGGTCGTTAGGGTCGGACATGCAGCAGAGGGGAAGTGAACGAAATTAAACGGTAAAGAGCATCGGAAAACGGACGGGCTCACAATCGAAAACTTGCGACGCCAATGCAGCTCGTTGGCATTGTTTTCCGGTATTTGAGGTTGCCCGCTCAAGATTCGATTCTAGCCTGCGCCGCCGAGTGAAGTTATCCGTCAAAGTGGACTATGCCTGCCGGGTTTTGGCGCAATTGGCGCGTTCCTACGGCAGCGACGAACTGGCCCATATCGAGGACCTGGCCAAGGCCGAGGCCGTGCCCGCCAACTACCTGGTGCAAATCCTGAGCGAACTGCGCAACGGCGGTCTGATTCTCAGCAAACGCGGCAAGCAGGGCGGCTATGCGCTGGCCCGCCCGCCCGAGGAAGTGACCCTCTACGACATCGTGCGCCTGATCGAGGGCGACGTGTTGGAGCTCAATGCCTCCGGCGAGGGCCAGAGCGGCGCCCGCGTCGACGCGGTCTGGCGCGAGGTGCGCGAGACCCTGGAAACCAAGTGCCGCGAGTGCACGCTCGACCGCATGGCCCACCGCGGGAACGAGGAAATGTATTACATCTGAGCCGCCGCCTTTTTCGCCCCGAGCCCATGCGTCATCCCGCCATCGCCCCGCTTCTTATTCTTCAGGACCGTGAACAGACCCGCCGGGGCCTCGCCAAACAACTGCAGGGGCATCCGACCGAGGTCGCCCAGGTCCAGGCCCGCATCGCCGCCGAACGCCAGGCCATCGATGCCGCCAAGGCCGAGTGGCGCGATCTGGAAACGAAGAAAAAACTGCTCGAAACCGAGATCGGCGGTGCGGCCGACAAGCTGGCCAAATACAAAACCCAGCAGTCGTTGGTGAAGAAAAACGACGAGTATCAGGCCCTCGGACACGAGATCGAGAGCATGGAGGCCAAGATCGGTGCGATGGAGGAGCAGGAGCTCGAAGTCATGTATGCCATCGACGCGGCCAAACAACGTTTCACCACCACCGAAACCGAGTTGAAGGGCAACATCGCCGGTCATGAGGCCAAGCTCGGCACCTTGGCCGAACGCGAAACCAGCCTGAAGGAGGAACTCGCCGCCGCCGAAACTGCCGTGGCCGCCGCCCGCGAACCGCTCACGGACAAGCCGCTACGCCTGTTCGATCGCATCGCCGAGCGCCAGTTTCCGGCCTGCGTCGCCATCAACGGCGGCAAGTGCGGCGGCTGTCACCTCAAGGTTTCCGGGGAAATCGACTCCGTCGCCCGTAAAGGCGAGGAACTTGTGACCTGCGACCAATGCGGCCGCATCGTCTGGTGGGAATCCGCCTGAACGCGACGGGCATTTTGGGCCCACGGAACACACGGATTACCCGGAAAATTGAGAATGGGTCGGTAACTATTCCGCGTGATCCGTGTGTTCCGTGGGCGACTCCATTTGCGCCGTTTCCGGAATCCACGGTCCGTCCCCTTCGCCGGGCTTGCCTTGCGCCGTGGTCGGCGTGAATGTCCGCCTCTTGGTTCCGGGGCCAGATCGTCGCTCCGGGGTTCTTTGCATCCCAAGGCGCGGGTAACGCCGCGCCCGATAAAGAGATAACTCCCGGAGAGGAAAGTCCGGACACCACAGGGCAGGCTGCCGTGCGAGCTTCACCGCAAGCACGGGAGGCGCGCGTCAAGGCGCGTCGACGGACAGTGTCACAGAGAATATACCGCCTGCGGCGGATTTGAGATTTCAAATTTGAGATCTGAGATTTGTCCGAGGGTAAGGGTGAAAAGGTGGGGTAAGAGCCCACCGCGTCGGCCGTGAGGTCGGCGGCACGAAAAACCCCTGCCGGTGCAAGGCAAAATAGGCGGCTGGCCGGCCCGGCCATAAGCCGCGGGTATGTCGCATCCGTTGCCTACCGACGCTTCGGCGGCGGGCGAGCGGCGGACAGGATTTCCTCGGAAATTCTGAGAGAAATGATGATCGGCGGACGCTCGCGTCCGCACACAGAATCCGGCTTATCGGCCCCGGAACCAAGCTTCACCTTTGCCTCATGCTCCCTGGTGGCAACGCATCCCGGCTGCACTTCGCCCTTGACTCAGATTCCTCGGTTTGAGTTTTTCGGCCCCTTACGTCTTTAAACAACCGCCATGGCCAATACCAAATCAGCCCTCAAAGCCGCTCGTCAGACCGAGCGCAACACCGTCCGCAACAAGGCGGTGAAGACCCGCCTGAAGACTCTCAAAAAGAAGTTCACCACCGCCGTTGAGTCGGGTGACAAGGAGTCCGTTCGCACCGCCGGTTCCGCGTTCGCCTCGGCGATGGATCGCGCCACCAAGTCCGGTGTCGTGCATCGCAACGCGGCCGCCCGCGCCAAGTCCCACGTGGCCAAGGCCCTCGCCAGCTAAACGCTGCGCCGAAGGTTCCGCCACCGCGGGGTTCAGGCCCGCTTCTCCCTTCACCCCGGACGACTTTGCGTCGCCGGGGTTTTTTATTTTGGCCTCCGCCGGACGGCTTGCCTAGCTCGGGGTTCGCGTGGCTTCGCCAGATCTCCCCAACGTCCGTTTTGTCCCGCTTTCCTGGTCGCAACCGCTGCCTGCATCCGCCGCCGATTGGCTGATCGCGCAAGCCGGCTGGAACGGTCAGGGCCCGCTCGATCTGGGCGCCTGGCTGGTGGTTGTGCCCACCCGCCGCGCCGGACGTCGGCTACGTGAGGCTTTGGCCGAGCGGGCCGCGGCACAAAATCAGGCCGCCTTTGCGCCCCGGGTCGTCCTGCCTGAAGCCTTGCCGGCAGCGGTGGCGCGGCTGCCACGGACGGCGTCACGGGCCGAACTGCTGCTCGCCTGGGTGCGCGTGCTGGCCGAAGCGCGACTCGATGATTTCCGCGCGGTCGTGCCGCACGATCCGCCGCGGCGCGATTTTGCCTGGTGCCGCGCGCTGGCAATGCGGTTGCAGCGGGTGCAATCCGAACTGGCCGAAGACGGCCTGCGCATCGCCGATGTCGCCGCCCTGCGCGATTTTCCCGAGACCATCCGTTGGCGGCAATTGGCCGCGCTCGAAACCGCGTGCGACGCCGTGCTGGCTGCGGCCGGACTCAGTTCGCGGGCTGCGGCGGAAGCCGCCGGATTGGCCGTCGCCGCCCTGCCGCCGGGCTGCCGCCAACTCGCCGTCGTCGGCGCGCCCGATCTGCCGACCATCGCACGACGATACCTGCAAACGCTGGCCGAAAGCGACGCGAAGGTGTCGGTGATTGCGGCGGTGGCGGAAGACGCGGACTGGCGCGTCGCCTTCGATCCCTGGGGGCGGCCGCGGCCGGAACACTGGAACGGTCGGCCGCTGCAGTTGCCCGATTTCGGCCATCAGGTCCGGGTGCTGGCCAACCCGGCCGAGCAGGCGCAGCGCGTGGCGGAAGTCGCCCGCATCGCGCCCGCGCCGGACGAATGGCTGAGCGTCGCGGTGGCCGATCCCGAGGTGATGGCGCCGCTCGAACGCGAACTCGCCGCCGCCGGGGTCGCGTTTTTCAACCCCGAGGGCGAACCGTGGCGCGGCGGAGCGCTGCACAGCCTGCTGGCCGGGCTGGCCGCTCTCGTCGAGGCACCGACGGTCGAGGCGGTCGACGCGCTGCTGCGGCACCCCGACGTGCTGCGGTATCTGGAATCTCAATACAACGCCGCCACCGTGCTGCGGCAATGGGACAAATTGCGCGCCGCGGATCTGCCGGGTGATCTCGCGGCGGCCCGGTCGCGGGCGGAGGGCAGCCATCCCGCGCTGCATGCGGTGCTGGTCGAAATCGCGTCGTGGCGTCGCCAACTTCTGGATACGCCCGCCGCGGACGGCGCGGTGGAACTGCCGGCGCGCATCCACGGGCGGCGGCAGATCGCGGCGGGCTCGGTGCTGGCGGAGTCGGCGCGGCACTGGGTGGAAAGCGTGGCGGCGGCGGAACGCGCGGCGGTGCTGCACCCTGGGCTGACGCGCGCGGAGTGGTGGCAGGTCGCGCTGATGATTTTCAGTGAAGGCGCGCGGTTCGATCCCAAGCCGGCGGAGGCGTTGGAACTCGGCGGCTGGCTGGAGTTGTTGTGGGCCGATGCGCCGCGCCTGGTGCTGGCGGGCGGCAACGACGGGCTGTTGCCCGAAGCCGTGACCGGCGATGCCTTTTTGCCGGTCGGTTTGCGTGAGTTGCTGGGCTTGAAGAGCAACGCCCAGCGGGCGGCGCGCGACGCCTACATTCTCGCTGCGGCGGCGGCGATGCGCGGCGCCGGCGCCGGAGTTGAAATTCTGGTGGGAAAAACCTCGGCGGCGGGCGAACCGCTGCGGCCTTCGCGGCTGTTGCTGGCGGCGGCGGACAAGCTCCTGCCGGAGCGGGTGCGGCAGTTGTTTCAGGCTGCCGAGCCGCGTCAGGCCAACCTGCCATGGCGGCGGGCGTGGACACTGCGGCCGGCATGGATCGCTCCGCCCGCGAGCATCTCGGTCACCGGCCTGCGCGACTGGCTGCAGTGTCCGTTTCGATTTTATCTGCGCCGGGTGCTGAAGTTGGAGCCGTTGGAGTTGGAAAAGGTTGAACTCGACGCGATGGACTTCGGCAAGCTGATGCACACGGCGTTGCAGGCGATGGGGGAGGACCCGGTGTTGCGCGAGTCGACCGATCCGGAAGGTTTGCGCGACGGCCTGCTGGCGGTGTTCGACGCGGAGGCGGAACGGCGTTTTGGCAAAGAACTCAGCCTGCCCCTGCAAATCCAGCTCGAATCCGGCCGGCAGCGTCTGCGTCGCGCGGCGGTGGTGCAAGCCGGCCTGCGTGCGGAAGGCTGGCGCATCGTGGAGGTCGAGCGCACGATCTCATTTCCGCTCGCCGGTTTGGAGATCAAGGGGAAGGTCGACCGCATCGATCGGCACGACGACGGTCGCGTGCGGGTGATTGATTACAAGACTTCGGATACGCCGAAACCGCCGCTCAAGGCGCACGTCGCGACGATGCGCGAGGTCGATTTCGAACGCCCCGATTGGCTGCGGGTGGAGGAGGCGGGGGGCCGCGGCGAAAAGCGTTGGGTGGATCTGCAACTGCCGCTTTATCGACGCGCGCTGGCGGCCGAGTTTGGCGCCGATTTGGAGTGTGCCTATTTTAATCTACCGAAGGCGGTGGGCGAGACCCGTGTCGAACTGTGGCCGGAGGAAGGCGAGGCGTTGCAGACCGCGGCCGAGCGTTGCGCCGAAGGCGTGGCGGCGGCGATCGTGGCGGGTGAATTCTGGCCGCCGGTGGAAATCCCCGCCCGCGATGATGAGGATTGGGCGCTGCTGTTTCACCGCGGCGCGGCGGCGAGCATCGATCCGGCGTGGAACGCACCGAAAACGGAGGCGACGTCATCATGAGCGACAACGCGGTAAACGAATCCGGTGTCGGTCACCTGATGATTCTCGCGTCGGCGGGATCGGGAAAAACCTACGCGCTGACCACCCGTTTTGTGCGACTGCTGGCGCTCGGCGCCGAGCCCGGCCGCATCGTGGCGCTGACGTTCACGCGCAAGGCGGCGGGGGAGTTTTTCGACGAGATTCTCAACCGTCTCGCCGAGGCGGCGACCGACGAAAAAGCGGCGACGGCGTTGGCGCGGGAAATCGGTCGCCCGGAATTTGGCCGGGCGGAGTTTCTGGTCCTGCTGCGGCGCATGATCGAAGCGATGCCGGAGCTGCGGCTCGGCACGCTCGACGGATTTTTCTCCCGGCTGGTGCAGGCGTTTCCGCTCGAACTCGGCCTCGGTGGGGAATTCTCACTCCTGGAGGAAGCGACGGCGCGGCGCGAGCGGCGGCGGGTGCTGGGACTGATCTTCAACACCGGCGCAGCCGACGACACGGCGCGGGCGGATTTCATCGAAGCCTTCAAGCGCGCGACCTACGGCGTGGAGGAAAAGAGCCTGCAGCGCAGTCTCGATCGCTTTCTCGACGACCACGGCGAGACGTATTTGGAAAACCCCTACGCGGAAGCCTGGGGAAATCCGGAACGCATCTGGCCGGACGGAAATTCGTGGCTGAGTGATGCGGAGCCGATCGTGGTGGTGGCCGAGCGGTGTCGGGCGGCGTTGCCGTGGGCGGCGATGGACGCAAAACCGCGGGCGCGTTTCGAGGCGTTTTTCGAAGCCCTGGCGGAGTGGGAGCCGGGCGCGGCGTTACCTGATCCGGTGAAGTATCTGCTCGGCCACGCGATGAAAAATCGCGCGGCGCTGGAGCAAGGCGCGGCCAAGCTGAAACTCGATCGCAAACCGGTCGACCTTGATCCGGCGGCGGGCCGCGCGCTGGCCGCGGTGACGCAGGCAATCGTGGCGGCGGAACTTGGGCGCAAACTGGAAATCACCCGCGGCATCCACGCCGTGTTGCGCCTGTATGAAGCGGTTTACGACCAGCAGGTGCGGCGGGCGGGTCGGCTCACCTTTGCCGACGTGCAGCGCCTCTTGCAGCCGGACGGACCGAACGCGCTCGATGCGGAACTGCGGCAGTTGATCGACTGGCGACTGGACGCCAAGTTCGACCATTGGCTGCTGGATGAGTTTCAGGACACGAGCCGCGGGCAGTGGGCGATCCTGCGCAACCTCGTCGACGAGGCGGTGCAGGACCCGGAAGGCCGGCGCAGCTTTTTCTACGTCGGCGATGTGAAGCAGGCGATCTATTCGTGGCGCGGCGGCGACGCGCGACTGTTTCGCGAGATCTTCGATTACTACAACGCGGGCGGCGCGCCGATGATCGGCGAAAAACATCTGGCTGAATCGTATCGGTCGGCGCCGGCGGTGATCGAATTGGTCAATGCCGTCTGCGGCGACGCGGCGGCGTTGGAGACGATTTTGCCGCCGGCGGTGGTCGCGCGTTGGATGACGGATTGGCGCGAGCATCGCAGCGCGCGGACGCAGCTCGAAGGCTGGGCCGAGTTGCGCACGGCGGAGGATGAGGCGGCGCGGTTTGCGGAGACGAAACGCATCCTCTGCGAAATCGATCCGGCGCAGCGCGGGCTGACCGTGGCGGTGCTGGTGCAGAAGAACGACACCGGCGCGCGGCTGGCGGAGTATTTGCGCGAAGTGGGCGGATTGGCGGCGATTGCGGAAAGTGATCTGCACATCGCGTTCGATAATCCGCTCACCTGTGCGCTGCTGGCCTTGCTGCGGGTGGCGGCGCACCCCGGCGACACGCTGGCCGAAGGGCTGGTGACGATGTCGCCGGTGGGCGCAGTGTTGGCGTCGTTGGGCTGGGAGTCGGCGTCGCGGCGGACGTTGGAAGTGTTGGCCGAAGTGCACGCGGAGGGATTTGCCGGCATGTTGACGAGCTGGCTGGCGCGAGTGGAACCGCTGCTGGCGCCGGACGATGCGTTCAGCCGATTGCGCGGCCGGCAATTGATCGAAGCGGCGCGGGCTTATGATGAAACCGGCGGGCGCGACGTGGCGGAGTTTTTGGCCTGGGCGGAAGCGCACACGCTGCGCGAAGTCGAATCACCCGGCGTGGTGCGGGTGATGACGATTCACAAATCGAAGGGCCTCGGTTTCGACGTGGTGGTGTTGCCCGATTTGCAGGGGCAGACGGTCGAGCGGCGGCGTAGCGGTCTGGCGGTGCATCGCGGGGCGGATCACGCGCCGGACTGGGTGCTGGATCTGCCGGCGCAGGCTTTCAGCGAGAACGACGAGGTGTTGGCCGCGCAGATCGAAGCGGAAAAGGCTGAAGGCGCCTACGAGGCGTTGTGCCGGCTCTATGTCGCGCTGACGCGGGCGAAGCGCGGCCTGTATGTGATCACCGAGCCGGTGGGAAATTCGAAGTCGCGCAACTTTCCCAAACTGCTGCAGGCGGCGTTGGGCGATGCGTGGCAGCGCGGGCGGGCGGAGTGGTATAAGGCGATCGAAGCCCGGCCGGTGGTGGAGCGCGTTGCCACGGAAACTCCGGTGACGGCGCCGATCCTTGCGGTCGAACGCATTGCGCGGCGGCCGGCCCGCACGCCGTCGCACGATGCCG